>NZ_JAWDKC010000008.1:0-115079 GCF_032714515.1 Methanimicrococcus hacksteinii
GCCGGACCTGAGGGCAGGTTATCCACGTGTTACTGAGCATTACGCCATGTTCACGAAGAACATTTGACTCGCATGGCTTAGTCAAACACCGATAGCAGTAACCTCCGGCAGGATCAACCGGAATTATTAATAGATTTGAACATTTCAAACGCTGTGAGCATTCTCAATGTAATCCTGTACACACTTAGATGTTGCTTTTTATAGCTGGTTTTGGAAATACTGCAAACATTGCTGAATAATCAGAATTGTCGGAAAAAACTTATCAACCACGAATAAAGCGCTATTCACACTTAGTTCTTAGATTTTTGAGTTGCTTTCCTTTGTACACAGTTTGATATTCCTGTAAATCTCGTAACGATGATTTACAATTTTGTTCAATTTGCTGAGCAAATTGAAAGATCCATCTTGTTAAAGATGAAATTTTGAAAATCACCGCCGAAGTTTACCGAAACATCAGGTCACATATCAGTACGGGAAAAAACTCCCGACTTCATTAATTGATGAATGTAATATCACGAATTCGGCTGAGAAAACTCAGCAAATTACGCGGAATACAATATAAAGCTGACATTGTATTTAAGAATTTTGACACGTTTGTCAAATTCAAAAAAGCTCGGACAAATAAAATCCGTACTCATTTTACTTATGATTCTAAACGAATAAAATGTCAATCCATTCAATCCGAGACTTTGAAAGACTCGAACTGAGCGATTCCAAACAATATCACATTTCGTATATAAAGGTTGTGACAGGGTCTGAAAAAACAGCCGAAAATTCATGAAAAAAAGAAAAATCGGATTTTGAAAGAATGAAATCGGACATAACATTTAAACATGAAAACATTATTCTTACATAAAAATCAGCATTTACAATTTTATAAAAAATGAAATGTTTGTTCCGCCTCATTGCAAGAGGCGCATTTTAACAACAGCGGATCAATATTCAAAGATTCAGCAATATTTAATCAAATAATTATCAAATATTTATCAAAAACTCATAATTGAAGGTTTAAATTTATGGCAAATTATCACAATAACAGAGGCGGAAGAAGAGGACCTGCACCTCCGGAGGGCGAACAGGTCATTCGCGTCAGAATCCCGAAAAAAGAAGAACGCGAAGTATTGGCAATTGTAGAAAGCCTGCTCGGCGCAAACCACCTTAAACTCAGATGCATGGACGGCGTCGTCCGTATGGGACGTATCCCCGGCTCCATGAAAAAGAAGATCTGGATTCACGAAGGCGATGTCGTGATTGCCGTCCCGTGGGATTTCCAGGATGAAAAAGCAGACATTATTTGGAAATACACCCGCCCGCAGGTGGACTGGCTGGACAAAAAAGGTTATTTGAGAACATAAAGTTCTCAAATTTTAATTTTACATTTGGTAAAATCAATAATTAATTCAATAACTTAACTCGATAATTAATTCAATAACATAACCCGATAATTAATTCAATAATTGGCCGGGTAGTCAATTTAGGTGATTAATCTGACATTAATCCACCCATTATCGTTAATGAATTCATTATTCGTTCATTAATTCGTTCATTAATTAACAAATCATTTTTAGATTACCGATTTCACAGACAGCGAAATCAAATCAACTCCGCCCCGATTTTTAAGGTGACTGAATGAGTCAAAAGAAGATTGACAAACAGATGAAGCAAATCGAAGATAAGCGCGCCAAGAGCCGCATCTTTAAAAAAGATTCATCTTTTCTCAAAGCCGAAGAAAATGTCTTTGACGTGCCGACTTTAAAATTGCTTTATTCATTCGCCAACAAAGGGTATATCAATGAACTCGGCGGCTCAATCAGCACCGGAAAAGAAGCAAACGTCTTCTATGCAACCGGAAACGAAGGCGAAGTCGCCGTCAAAATCTACAGAATCAATTCAAGCACATTCAAGGCAATGGATCCGTATATTCTCAAAGATCCGAGATTTACCCACATCCGCCACAGCCGAAAAGATATCATTTTTGCATGGACGCAAAAAGAATATCAAAACCTGCTCCGGATCAGCAAAGCAGGAATTCGCGCGCCTCGGCCGATTACCTGTGACCGCAATGTTCTGATCATGGAATTCATGGGCGAAAACGGCGTTGCATACCCATCGCTGAAAGATGTCAAAATGGATGACGAAGACGCGCGCATCTTTTACGACCAGATTATTGAAGACATGCGCCGCATGTATGTCAGAGCATCCCTCGTGCATGCCGATTTAAGCGAATACAACATTTTAATTGATATTGAGAAAGGAGAAGCCGTCATCATTGATGTCGGCCAGGCCGTTACACTGAATCATCCAAACGCCCGCGAATTTCTCCTCCGCGATGTTGAAAATATAAAGCGTTTCTTCAGAAAATACGGCATTGAAGAAGAAACAAAAAGCATATTGGAACAAATCAAACAAAAGAAAGAAGAAGACATCATTGTAGAGCCGGATGAAACGGATGTAAAAGCCGCCGATGAAAAGACAAGTACGGATGAAGAAACAGGCACAGATGAAGAAACAAGAACGGATGAAAATATAAGTGCAGATGAAGAAACAGGCACAGATGAAGAAATGAATGCAGGGATTCCTGAAAAAGAAAACGATTGAAAATAAAAAGGAAGAATGAAAATGACCCAATTTGTAAAAGTTCCCAAAGAAAGAATCGCAGTCATTATCGGCCCGAACGGCGCCGTTAAAAAACAAATCGAAGAAGCCGCTAAACTGAAACTGGAAATCAACAGCGAAGACGGCCGCGTTGAAATCAAAGACGAAGAAGACCCCGTTGCCGGAATGCGCGCAATGGAAGTGATTAAAGCAATCGCCCGCGGTTTTTCACCCGAAAAAGCGTTGGAACTTTTTTATGAAGATTTCCTGACGCTGGACATTATTGACTTATCGGAAGCCGCATCGACGCCGAAAGAATTGGCGCGCCTCAAAGGCAGAATCATCGGCCGCGAAGGCAAAACCCGCGAAATTGCCGAAAAGCTCATCAACGTCAAAATTTCCGTGTACGGCAAAACCGTCAGCGTGATCGGATTTCCGGAACAGACAACAATCATCAGAACCGCCGTTGACATGCTCATTAACGGCGTCAACCACGGAACCGTTTACAGTTTCCTTGAAAAGAAGCATGACGATTTAATCCGCTCGCAATTGGATTCCATCGAATATATTGACATGGAAGAAGACGCAGACGAACAAGAGGAAGAATAATTCTTCACTCTTCCTTTTTTAAAAATTCAGATCTCATTTTAATTCAAAATAAATGTGCCGTTTACGCGCGCGATACCGCCTGCTTATTTATTTAGTTATTTATTTGCGGGCTTTTTTTTGTGCGCCGTGATAATGGTAAAACTGCGGGAATTCACAGTAATTTCAATAGAATCGACATTAACATACCAATTTTTGCCTCTTTTGGAAATACTGTCCGCATTTTCGATTTTTTGTCTGCACCATGTGACAACATCCTCGATATCCAATTCTAAATTCCGTTTAATTCGAATGACGCCCAAATCGGTCGTATGCACCTTGTCAATGTTAAGCAGTAAATCATTTGTCATTATTTCGCCCGCCTGCGTTATTTTTTCATCACCTGCAAATTAAAAAAATAAAAAATAAAGAGAATAAACAAAATCAACGAAAGAGAATAAACAAAATCAACGAAAGAAAATAATCGAGATCAATAGAGACCGTTCATTCGTCATCCTCATTATCATCCAAAATGATTTTGCCGTCCTCATCCGTTTTCAAGCCCGCTCCCGGCAAGAACTGTCCGCGTCCTTTTTTGGCAATCACCTGCGCGCCGTCCCAAACGACATCGCCGCGCGAAAGCGTCATTCCGGGGAAAAGGCCGTCCATTCCTTCATAAGGCGTCCAGTCACACTGCGTATGCAGATTTTTGGCTTTGATCGGAACAATGTTTTTCGGATCAAACAGCAGCAAATCGGCGTCATGCCCTTCTGCCATCGACCCTTTGCCGAGACGGTCCAAACCGAAAATGTAAGCCGGATTCCGGCTGGTCACCTGAATGACGCGCTCAAGCGTAAACAGATTTTTACGGACGCCGGCAAGCACCAGCGGCATCAAAGTCTCGACACCCGGAACACCGGACGGCGCAGACAGCATCGGCGCATCTTTTTCATAACGCATATGCGGCGCATGATCGGATGCCACGGCATTAATAAGTCCAGAATTCAGCGCCTGAATCATGTAAGCCGCATCAGCGGGCGAGCGCAGCGGCGGATTCATTTTGCCGAGCGTTCCCAATTTGCCGTAATCCTTTGTGGATAAAAATAAATGATGCGGCACAACCTCGCAGGTGACTTTGCCGGCATTGTTCAGCGGAGAAGAGTCTTTTTGGGCCTGCGTAATCAGTCTCACCGCTTCAGGCGTGCTGGTGTGGCAAAAATGAAGCCGGGCCGGAAAAGCCGCGCTTTTATTGATTTCCAAACAATCGGCAACCGCTTTTTCTTCGCTTTCGTTCGGCCGAACACGGGAATGAATATCAATACCGGTGTCATTTTTCAAAAGCTGTTCGTTTTCCAGGCGAATCGCTTCGTCTTCGGCATGAATGCAGGCCGGCGCGTCCATCTGCCCGATTTGTGACAGCGCTGCCCCCAATGTTTCTTTGCTGATGTTTAAAGCGCCTGTGGATTCGGCCATAAAAATTTCGCCGAAAACACTGATTCCGAGACGCCACAACTCTTTAAGCTTGTCAATATTATCCGTGACGCCGCCGTTGATACCGTAATCAACAACAGATTTCTTTTTGGCGTGCTTCAGTTTAAGAGAAAAACCAACCTTATCAACGACGGGAGGAATCGTATTCGGATGTTCCAAAACAGTTACAATTCCGCCTGCGGCCGCCGAACAGGATCCTGTATACCAGTCCTCTTTGTAAGTCAGCCCCGGATCCCGGAAATGGACGTGCCCGTCAATACCCGCCGGAATAACAACCATGTTATCGGCGTCAATTTTTTCATCGTAAGCAGAGACTCGGAATTCTTTGGCAATTCCTTTAATCTTGCCGTCTTCAATTAAAATTTCAGCAGGCACCAAGCGGCCGTCTTCGAGAATACGTGCGTTTTGAATCAGAACATCGGGCATAAAGAAGCATTGTCTTTCAAGTTTAATAAACTTCACCTGAAAAATTGTTTGTGACGCTGTTTTCGCTCGATGCCTGCCGCGCGCGCGAACAGCCCGAATTTAAAAAATAAAAATAAGAACCGAGCCGCACGTTTAATGAACGGAAGGAAGAAAAAAGGAAAAAAAGAGAAAGAGAAAGAGAAAGAGAAAGAGAAAGGAAAAGAAAAAGAGAAAAGGCAACGAAAAAGACAATCAAAAATCAAAAAGAGATTTTTGGGGTTTTTTCTTGCCGCTTTCTTTTGAAACGGGTTTTGATGCGGGCTCAGAAACCGATTCGGAAGCGGATTCAGAAACAGGTTCGGAAACAAGTTCAGAAACGGGTTCGGATTCTGTTGAAACCTGTTCGGATTCTGTTGAAACCGGTTCAGATTCCGCTGAAGCCGACTCGGATTCCGGCAGATCCACTTCGGAAACAGTTTCGGAAGAATCGGATTTTCCGGTTTCAAATTCGTCGGATAAATCGTCCGAAAATGTTTCGGGAATATCGTCTGCAGCTTCTTCTTTGTAAGTCGGCGCTTTGGACGGGCCCGTGTCTTCGGCAGTGCCGGCATCGGCGGGTGTCGAGCTTTTGTTGGACGCAAGATCCGAAACGGAGCGCACAGCCGGCTCTTTGGGCGCAGCGGGCGCGGCATCGGCGAAATCAAACAATCCTTTCTGCTGATATTTGTCAAGCGATCCGCCGTCAACGCCGAAAACTTCCAAAATGCGTTCCACCGGCGGCAGAATTTGTTTCTTAATGTAATATTCCGTATCAATCGGAATGTTGTGCTTTAAAACAAAATCCGGATCTTCAGCGCGTTCGACAAACAATCCTTTGCCCGACGTAATCACAAACGGAACACGCGTTCCGATCGGCGTTGAGATTCCCGTTCGTTCCTTGATTTTCTCGACAACCGTCAAATGCGGCTGCTTGTTTTTGTAATTGTCCGTTTTCTTAGAATAATTCTTGGTGAGAATCAGTTTGTTGATAAATTCCGGATTTTCCTGCAAATTCAAATTGCGAAGCTCGCTTGTCACGGAGCGGACATACTTGACCGCCTCATCGACATTACCTTCCATTAAAACAAGTTCCAGGACGCGCGTCAGCGTTTCGGACGTCAGCTCACACCAGTCGCGGCGAACGGTTTCCATCCCTTTGACTTTGATTTTGTTCGTCCATCCGGACCCGCCGCGTTCAAACAGCCACTGAGCATACCGTTTCTTGGCAATTAAAACCGCGCGGCGCGCAACCGCTTCAAATTCCAGTTCCATCGGCGCGGGCAGCGAAGCCGTCACAATCGACGCGGTTTTGGAGCCGACCAGCGCGGCATCTTCCAAACTGAACTGCTCAGGCGTTAATTCTTCGCCGGATTCGGCGGTACAATGCATGAAAACGCTGTCCGTATCGCCGTAAACGACGGAAAGCATAATAATTCTGACATCGCCTTTGATGACGGCGGAATCCAAATCGGAAATATTCCCGGAATCGAAATCAGCTTCAACTGTTTTTCCCCCGGCTTTGAATTCGTCCTTGATTTCATTTTCCAGCCACGCTTTGTTGTCGTAAAGGTAAATCTTGCCGATTTCTTGCGTGATAATGCGTTCCGTGTTGATGATATTTTCCCGGCCGATGCTGGTAACGGAACTGGCCATCGCCATACTGTATAAACGAGCGCGGGCGTAGCCGGTATAACCGTAATAGCTGTTGAGCAAAATTTTAAGCGCCATCTGCGTTGCGTCAAGCGCCAGGATTTCCTGTTCGCCCTCGGTTTGCTTCATCAGCTTTTTGGTTTCCATTCTGCGGTTGAGCAAATCTTCCAAAATGGACGGAACAATTCCTTTGATAATGTTCTGTTTAACAAAAATGCCGCCCGTCGGCGTGACTTCGACATCGCTGTCGGTAAGACCGAGCGCTTCCAAATCGCGGCGGTCCTGAACAATGGTCGTGTAGCACAGATTGTGCGCCATCATGATTGTCGGATAAAGAGATTTGTAGTCCAGAACAATGACATTTTCATGCAGGCCGCGGACCGGCTCTAAAACGGCGCCGCCTTTGAGTTCTTCATCACTGTCGCGCTCTTCATACGCTTCGCCGTCGGGTTTGACAGGCATCACACGATCATGTTTGCCGTATTCTTTCAGCATGACCTGCTCGACCATAGAAGTCTGGCCGCCGTCAAGCGTTTCCTGAACGACGGAATTTGTGATGCGCGCAAGCGCGATGTATTTGTCCAAAATCTTGAGATTTAAAAGCAATTCGATTGCAAGTTCCGAGTCGCGGCGGGAATAATTGATAAATTGCGCCAGCTTTTCGCCGCGGTCGCTCCAATAAGCTTCCATTTCGGAAGCCGGAACATCCAATTTTTCGCGGCCGAGCAATTCTTTCGCGGCGTTTCGGAGCGTATACTGCTTTAAGCTGAAATTGCGGCGGACGAGCGGTAAAACGTCGGAGACAATGCGCCCCGTAATTTCTGTTTTCACGGTCAAGCCGAATTTTTTAGAATAAGTCGGACTGCCGTCACGCGCAAGACCGGTTTTAATCGCTGCGCCTTTCTTTTTTAAAATGTCGGCGCGGCGGAGTAAATAAGGAATGTCGAAATCACCGATATTGTATCCGGTAATGAAATCAGGATCATATGCATTGATGGTTTCAAACGTTTTTGCCATCAATTCGTTTTCATTTTCCAGCCAAATTGTGTCGCCGTCGGCATCGTTTGTTTCATAATCAAACTCGTCGGGCTTGGGTTTTCCGACATAAACAAGCGTTTTTTTGCCGTTCCAAGCCGGCTCAAACGCGAAACTGACCAGAATAACCGGCGATTTCTCAGGCGTCGGCATGTTGCCGCGATCGGGCAGACATTCAATGTCAAAAGAAAGATAGCGCAAAGGCGCGTTTGAAATGCGGTCAAGCGGCGTCACCGATTTGGCGCAGATAATCAGATCGGATTTAATCGGAATTTCTTTGAGCAGATGGTCACGGTCCAAACTCGCGTCTTCTTCCGCTTCCACCCATTGGAAACCCCCGAGGTTCATATCGACGAGGAATCTGTTGCGGAAGAGAATATCGCTTTCAAAAAGCGCCGTCACACCCGGTAATTTGGCGACGTCGTCGCGGATTTCGGGAACGTTTCGCGGCGCTTGAACAATAATTTTCAAATACGGCGATTTTTTTGTCTGGTAACCCACCGGCGCGTAGCGCTCGACAATCTCAACGCGGACGATTTGAGGAAACTTCTCCGACAACTCCTTTTGAGTTTCTTCCGGCGTTGTGCTTTCGGCATAAAAAAACGGTTCGAATCCGGGAATCAAACAGCATACGCTTTTGCCGTCTTCGCTTCTTCCGAAAAGCCTGATGACCGGTTCGTCTTCACCGATCAATTTGTAATCCGCGTCAAGAATCTGAAAATTCATATCGGCTATAAACTTGTTTAATTTAATATATCCTTTTTGGAATGAAAAAACGAAAAGGAAAAGAAACTGAAAAGAAAAAGGGAAGAGAAAATAAAAAAAGAAAAGGCGGAAAAATAAAAAAGAAAATGAAATGGCTTAATAAGCCGTTGTTCCGCCGTCGATGACAACGATAGACCCGGTTGTGTAGCCTGCTTCGTCGGCAGCCAATGAAAGCAGCGCGGGATTGAGTTCTCCGTCTCTGCCGGTACGTTCCAGCGGTGTTGTCAGCCTGATGTAACGCTGGAATTCTTCGGATTCAAATGCGGGCTGCGTCAATTCGCTCGGGAAAAAGCCGGGACAAATGGCGTTGACGGTGATGCCGTATTTGCTCCATTCAACGGCAAGCGCGCGCGTCAGGTTCACGACGCCGCCTTTTGTCGCGTGATAAGCGCATGATGTCGCCAGTCCTTTGTTGATATTTCCGACCAGGCCGTGCATCGACGCGATATTAATAATGCGGCCGTAATTGTTTTTGATCATTTCTTTTCCGAACTCGCGCGCGGTTTTAAAAACGGACGATAGGTTCAATGTCACCGTGAAATCCCATTGTTCGTCCGTCATTTCTTCGGCCGGCGCGGGAACGGCAGAGCCGGCATTGTTGATTAAGATGTCGACTTTTCCGAATTCTTCAATAACGGCGGCAACCGCATTTTGAATATCTTTTGTCTGAGTCAAATCCGCCTGAACGGGCAGGCATTTCCGACCGGTTTTGCGGATTTCGGCCGCGACACTTTCGAGTTTATCCATCCGGCGCGCAATAATGGCGACATCTGCCCCCTGTTCGGCCAATACTTTTGCAAACTGTACACCGAGTCCTGATGAGCCGCCCGTAATAACGGCGACTCTGCCTGTTAAATCAAACATTTTGAATTCTCCATGATAAATGAATAAGCCGAGATAGGCTTAGTCAAAAAGTCTAAAATTTGTCATATATATACATGATGGATAATTGTAAACCAAAAAAACAGAAAAAAAACAAATTGATTCAACAATTCAGCATTAAAGAATAAAAATGAAAATCAAAAAACGGAAAAACAAAAATCAAGGATGAAAACCAAAATCAAAACAAAACCAAAACCAAAATCAAAATCAAAACAAAACCAAAACCAAAACCAAAACCAAAACCAAAACCAAAACCAAAACCAAAACCAAAATCAAAACAAAACCAAAACCAAAATCAAAACAAAACCAAAACCAAAACCAAAACCAAAATCAAATTTGCCGATTAATTGACCGAATAATGTTCAAATTGATAAAATCATGAAAATTATAAGAGAATAAATGATTGAATTTTTTAATATATTTATTGACAAATCGAAATCAGAAGAATAAAAAAAGATTAATATGATTGAATGAACAAACATAGAAATTGCAAGAATTAACAAAAAAACGGAGAGATTAACATCATACTGGATGAAACAACGAAGCAAGCAATTTCAGTAAATCACGCCTGCTTTATACTGATCATTTCAGGTATGATTTGCTGTGCGCTGCTGTTCATAGGAATGGTGACAGTCGACCTCGTTATTCTAAAGATTCTGGAAGAAATCAATATGCAGAACAATATGCTGTATAAAGTATTCCGACTGACCCTCAGCATAACAACTTCAATTGTGATTTTAGTGTTTTATGTTTTTAACACATATTATTGCATCAAAGATATTCAAAAAGAATACTGCCGCCAAACAGAATGAAACTTTGAAAACAAAAAAATGAAAACGAAAAATAGAAATTAAAATGAAAGCAGAAACAGAAAACGAAAGCAGAAACAGAAAACAAAAACGGAAAATAGAAAACGAAAGCAGAAACAGAAAACAAAAATGAAAATAGAAATTAAAAATAGAAACAACCAACACGGAAAACACATCAGGATGTGCATAAAATGTCAGAGAAATATATTAAGAAATTTATCCGGAATTTATTGTTTATCTTCAGCTATCTGATGATCGTATTCTTTTTCAGCTTTGCAATTTCCTATGCGCTGATTGTTTTTGCAGTTCATTTTACGGGAATTGCCGGCTCGGACGCTTTGATGATCGCTGTTATCACATTGACGGCACTCGTTTACAGTGTTTTTGAATTTTCGCGCATTTACAAAGAAAAATGGACGCCGGCAATAGTCATTATGAGCGTTCTTTTGTATTCGGCAGAGAAACTCGGAACTGAAAAACGAGGACAAGATGAATCGGAATACGATGTTGAATCCGTATTTCAGTCCGTAAAATTCAAAAACGTTTTGCCGGATTGGAATTAAACGAAGAAGATTCGAAAAAGCGGAAGAGTGCGGACTCTTCGGCTTCAGCTTTTTTTAAAAATGTTTGTGATAGAAAAGAAAAAGAAAAAAACAGAAATGAAATGAAATTATCGGATTTTAAAAAATAAAGAAAGATGTCCGGGTACGTGACCCGAACAACTGATATTATGCCCGGAGCGTGACTCGAACACGCGACCTCCAGATGTCTCAGGAATTTTGAAATTCCAACAAGACGCCGTCATTATTTTCCCTATGAGTCTGGCGCCCCAACCGACTAGGCTATCCGGGCTGTCGGATGCATTAGAATAAACATTTTGATATTAAAAGATATTGATTGAAATGGAGGATTTTACCGTTTTTCTGTCTTTTTGTTTTTTAGGATTTATAAAAATATAAATAAAAGACGAACTTAATTAAAAGTGCTTTCAAATAAATAAAAATGCATATATTTAAATAAAATACGAAGAGAGGACATAATGACGAAAGTAATCGGCTTCTGCGGAAGCCCGCGGAAAAACGGCAACACGCATTTTTTAATTGAAACGATTTTAAAAAATGCGGCGGAAAAGGGGTTTGAAACGGAATATGTTTCGCTGAATAAAGCCGACATCGGTTTTTGCGAAGCTTGTGACGCGTGCCGTAAAAGCGGCAAGGGCTGCGTGAAAAAAGACGGCATGCAAGTAATGGGTGAAAAAATGAAAGAATCCGATGTCTGGGTTCTCGGAACGCCGGTTTATTGGTGGGGGCCGACGGCGCAAATGAAAGTTTTTACCGACAGATGGTACGGTTTGCCGCGCGAAACGTTCCAAAATAAGAAAGTGATTTTGGTTGTCCCGATGGAAGATACGGAAGAAAAAACCGCGTCTCACGTAATCGGAATGTATCAAGATGCTTTTGATTATATCGGTGTTGAAATGGCTGACATTATCGTTGCCAAAGGCGTTATGGAAGCCGGCGCGGTTCAGGCAAAACCCGACATTATTAAACAGGCGGAAGATGCCGTTAATAAAATTTAAAAAATAAAAACAAAAATGGAAACAACAGAACGAAAACAACAGAATGAAAACAAAAATGAAAACAAAAATGAAAACATAATGAATTAATGAATAATACAAGAATGAAAAACAAAAACGAAGGCGATAAAAATGAAATTAGACAAAGAATCCATGGACCTCATCTTTGATGAAGCCCGAACGCACAAATATTTTGAAAAAACGGAAATTTCCGACGACTTGCTGATTCAAATTTATGACGAACTGAAAATGGCGCCGACTTGGGCGAACTGCCAGTCGGGACGTTTTGTGTTCGTCAAAAGTGAAGAAGGCAAGAAACGGCTTCTTCCTTTTGTTGCCGAATCGAATCAAAGAAAAGTTGAAGAAGCATCGGCGACGGTTATTGCTGCGTATGACTCGAAATTCTATGAATTTATGCCCCGCCTCTACCCGCACGGGGACTATTATACAATGTTTTCCCAAGACGAAACGTTTGCCGAAAGAGCAGGCCTTTTAAGCGGATCGCTGCAGGGCGCTTACCTGATAATTGCGGCGCGCGCTTTGGGACTGGACTGCGGACCGATGGGCGGCTTTGATAATGCGGGCGTCGATAAGGAATTTTTCCCCGACGGCCGGTTTAAATCCGTTTTCTTGTGCAACCTGGGAATCGGAGACAAAAGCAAACTGCATCCGCGCGATGACAGATTTAAGTTTGACGAAGCCTGTAAAATTCTGTAACATTTTTAAAAAAAGAAAATAAAAGAACAAGAGAGACGATAAGTCTCTCAACTGTTTTATTATGCACTGTCAGTATCCGGTTGCGGTTGCCAGCGTAATGAGCGCGTCGTCGTCAACCGTCCCCGTGACGGTGACAAACATGCTGTCGCCGAGCGCCCAAGCCACCATGTACTTGCCGTACTGCGGCGCCTCATCAGTTTCGGCCGCGAACAAAGTCGCGTCGTGACCGCTGAACTGAATCGTTGTGATGTTGCTGTCACTGCCGTATGTTTTCAAATGGCTGTCTTTCATCATCTGAATGTAAGAGTCAGGCGTTTTGGTCGTGTTCGCAATCGCGACATCGTAATATGTCAGGAAAACGGGTGTTCCGGCTGATCCGTAATGGTAAATGCCTTGGTAACCGTACAGCGCATCCGTGACGCCGATGTGCTGTCCGTGAGACTTAACGGTCGCCGTTGAGAAGAAAACAAATCCTTCAGGAACGGGGTGAACCAAAGTCAAATTCGCATCAAACGGCGGAACGGGTTTTTGAACGGATTCATTGCTTGAATTGTCCGTTTCATTTGAAGTGTTTCCCGTGTTGTTGCCTGTCGTGTTGTCGGTCGTATTGGTTGTGTTGTTTGTCGCGTTGTCTGCGTCATCACCGCCGAGGCAGCCGGAAACGCCGACTGCGAAAACGACAGCGAGGAGAAGAAACGCAACAAGAATGTTTTTCTTCATGTTTTTGCCTCATTTATGGTTTCATAATTGAAATTATTTAAAGATCAGATGCTTCCGCGAGCTCTTTTAAAACGGAATAATTGACCTGGCCGTTGGCAATCACAAGATAGCTGTCGTCATAGACATCGCCGGACCAGTTGGACCAAACCAAAATGTAGCGGCCTTCTTGGGGGGTGTCCTGAACGGTTGCTTCAAGGAGCGTTGCGCCGTGCCCGTTGATTGAAACGGTTGAAACCTGGCTGTCACCGCCGTACTTGGAAGCGTGAGAGGAAATCATTTCCTGAATGTATTCGTCCGCTGTTTTGCTGCCGTTGCATTTGTAAACGGAGAAATAAACATTGGAATCGTTGTATGTCAGCATGTTTCTGTAGCCGATCAGGGCATCGGAAATGCCGAGTCCTTGCGTGTTTGCAATAACGGAGCGCGTCGCAAGGTGCGTAAAGCCTGCGGGAAGCGGATTGACCGTAACAACGCTGCCGTTGAATTCGGTGATAATTGTCGCATTCGACTGCGTGTTATTTTCAGCAGGCTCCGTCGGGACGGGCTCGCTGACTGTTTCGTTTGTTCCATTGTCGGTGCCGTTCGTATTGTCATCGCCGCCCAAGCAGCCGGAAACCCCGACTAAAACAGCGGTCAATAAAATCAGAATCAAAAGAATAGATTTTTTCATGGGAAAACCTCAATTTTTATCAAGAATCGCAAGGTAAATACGCAATCATCTTATAAAAGCGATTTGAATCCGAAATTTCCCGGAAATCTTTGAAAAACAAAAACGAAATTCGGAAAATTCAAAGCAAAGAAACAAAAACAAAAAACAAAAAACAAAAAACAAATACCCGCCATTGAAATGAAGCAAAAAAGACATTCGGGTTTGACCGAATTTTTTCAAAAAACGACAGCTTCCCGCGCGCGGCAGCAACGGAAACGGCAAGGCAGCAGGCAGCAATGGAAACGGTAAGGTACAAGCAGCAACGGAAACAGTAAGGTAACAGCAGCAACGGAAGCAGTAAGGTAGCTGCGGCCCCGTTCGCGACAGCGAACGGCTGCTCAAAAAAGAAGCAGATGCATATGGTACGCTGTGACCGACAGAAGAGGAAAACGGTAACGGATGACAAAAAGTAAGAAGTGAAAAAAGAAAAGCGGAAAAGAAAATGGAAAACAAAAAAGAAAAGCGGAAAACAAAAGAAAATGGAAAACAAAAAAGAAAAGCGGAAAACAAAAGAAAATGGAAAACAAAAAGAAAAATGGAAAATGAAAAAGAATAAACAGGATTGATTGTCCCAACCAACCCTTAAATTACGAATCAGATTCCAAACTCAAATTTTGAGATTAAAGTCCTGAAGCGACGGCCAACGACTCAATGGTGTCGTAATCGACTTGCCCCGGAACTTGTCCTTTAACGACGAAAATCAAATTATCGCGCGTCCAGCCGATCATATCGGGACCGGAATCGGATGTGAGCTTGGCGGCGCTGTGACCGTTTAACGTGATTTCGGAAACGCTTGCAGAATAGGAATTTTCATAGGATGTGTTCATCTGCTGCAAATATTTGGAAGCGTCAGCGCTTGTGTTTGTTTTGAAGCAGTAGAAATAAACGGTTGCGTTTGTCACGGAATCGTTTGCGAATTTATAATAGCCGCGGTAACCATATAAAACGTCGGTAATGCCGATGCCTTCGCCGTGTGATTTGACGCTTTGCGTGGACAGGAATTCAAATCCCGCGGGAAGATTGCTGACCGTCACGATATTTGTGCTGTAATTTAACGATCCGACAGACACTGCCGGAACGGAATCATTGTCGGTGCCGTCGCCCGAATCTGTACCGTCATCCCCGCCCAGGCAGCCGGCAGCGCCGACCGCGATAAAAACGGCAAGAATGATCAAAAGAATTGTCATCAGTTTTGTCATAAAACCCCACCTGATTGATCAAAAACCAATCATATATGGAAGGCTTTTATATTATTTAATTCGAGCGTTAAAAACAGATTTTAAGAGGCTGTCAGAATGAACAGCAGTCACACGGTTTTGCCGGGCGGACAATTCCGACGGCTCCTTCAGAACATGCTTTGGTGCATTCAAAACAATTCGGCCGGCAAAGGTCGGGATTTGAGAGAACAGGCAAACCGCTTTCGGACTCCAAAAGCGAATCGGGACAAGCTTTAACGCAGGATCCGCAGTGAGCGCATTTAGAATTTGAAAAAACCGGAAACCAATGTTTTGCCATAATGATCAAAAAGAAACCTAAAACGAAATAGAGATTAAAAATAGAATTAAAAGAAAATTAAAGAGAGAAAAATTCTCTCTTAGAATTGTTTTAACTTAAAGTTTGGAAGCGTCGGCAATTGTTTTGAGTTCATCAAAGGCTGCCGGTCCGTTCACGACAACAAGGTAACTGCCGTTTGTCCATGCAAGAACGTATCTTTCAGCATCGGATCCGCCGGATGTAACGGTTGTTGTAATCAATGTTGCGTCGTGGCCGTTGACCTTAGTGGTCGTCACATTGCTGGTCTGCGGGTATTTTTCTTTGTTGGCGTCAATCATTGCCTGAACATAAGCTTTTGCAGAGCTGTTGTTTTCGGTTTGGAAAACATTCAGATAGATGTTTGAGGAGTTGCGTGCGTAATAGCCTGAAAATCCGGCAAGCGCATCTTTGATGCCGTCGATATTTTCATTGTCTGCTGTCACGTTCTTAACGGCCAGAAGTTCGTAACCGGCCGGAACGGGATCAACGGTCACAATTGAACCGTCGAAGGTTGCGTTTGTTGTAATGTTTGAATTGTTTGAATTATTTGATGAATTGTTTGTCGGGGTGTCATCGCCGCCCAAGCAGCCGGAAACGCCGACTGCGACAGCCAAAAGAGCCACCAACAAAACGATTAAAATGCTTTTTTTCATTTGAATCACTCGATTTGTTTATTTTTAATTTGTTAAGAATTGAGAACTGATTTTAAAACCTGATAAATAAACCCGAATAGAATTGCGGACAATGAAATCCGAATTATATTCCGTTCCCCGAAGAGGGCTGAAGTGTTGAAAACATACTTGTCCACCGATCCGGACCGGTTCTCAAAGAATATTCTTCGAAATCCGCGTCCAAATCTCCGGCATTTGCCGCATCGGGAATTGATTCAATTGATTTTGCATTCAGATATTCCTGACTTGTAAAGTTATCGTTCGCGTTTTTATTTTCAAGTGCCATTGCCGTTGCAACAAGCGCAAAAATTAAAACGGCTGCGATAAGCAATCCTTTTTTGCTCAATCAATATTCCCCCTTTATCCTGATCGTCAAGCACGGAATTTTTCAAACAAGATCAAATGCAATGCATAAACCGTCAAATGTTTTTCAACATCCGCCGGCGGTTTGAAAAATTGAGTAAACCACCATACCGTGCTTGGTATAACATCAAATCACGAAAAACCCTTTATTAAGTTTTGCGGTCATTATTTTTAAAAAACGCAATCTGTTATACGATATAACGTTTAAACCGTCGATAATTGACGACAACGAAAAGAAGAACGCCAATAAAAGAAAAGCAAACACGAAAAGCAAATAGGAAGCAAAACAGAAAAACAAACATGAAAAGCAAACAGAAAAACAAACATGAAAAGCAAATAGAAAAACAAACATGAAAAGCAAATAGAAAAACAAACATGAAAAGCAAACAAGAACAGCATGAGGAACGAAATAAAAATAAGAAAAGATAAAAAATAAGAAAAGATAAAAAAATAAGAAAAGATAAAAAAATAAGAAAAGAAAAAGAGATTTTTAAAAAAATCTCATTTTAACTTTTCATGTTCGGGTTTCCCATCTCAGCTGCTTTCTTTCTTGCTCTGTATCTCATGTAGAGGTAAGCAATGATTAAAATAAGCAGTGCAATGAAGAATGCCAAAGCAAGTGCAGCCAGCACATTGAAGGAAGATCCGACAGGCTGCCCTTCTTCCTTTTCGACGCCTTTCGTGTTGTCGTTATCGCTGCTGCTTGTATTATTGGATCCGTTGCTTGTGTTGTTGGAACCGTTGTCGTTGTTTCCGCTGCCTGAGCCCAATTCTTCAATTTCGGCAATTGAATAGAAATAATAGCGAAGATCGGAAATGTAGTAGGAGGGGAGAGACATTTTCGAAACGGGACCGGACGGCGGGATACCATTTGTACCGGATTCGGCGCGAATGTTTAAGTTTTCGGCGATCTGCAGATCCATGCCGTCTGACAAACTCAAATTATTTTTCAGGCCGAAGACCAGCCATTGCTCAGAGGAAGGGCCTATATATATTTCATCCGGACCGTATACGCCGTGATATTCCAAAAGGCCGACTTCGTCGCCTTGATCAATACTTACGGCATTTTGATAATCCGTCAGCCAAAGACCGTCAATTGACACTAAGTCATCTTTTTCGCCTCTGAAAACGTTTTCGACATGAACGCGCAAAATTTGGACATCGGATGTTCCGAGCACTTTGTCTTTGAAAATCCAATTGCTGCCGCCGGGCTCACTGCTTGTTGTCACAATGCTTGAATTCAAGATTGTGCCGTCTTTTTGAAGTTCAAGGTGCGCCTGGTTGCCTTCAACGTCAATATCGAGAATGTGAAGGGTATATCCTTTGCCCAGCTCGATGAAACCGCCTTTGTTCAGCGTGTGTTTGTCATCGCTGTCGATAACAAGCGGAGCAAATTTTTCAAGCTTGGTTGCATCGTGCTCATGGAAACCGCTGATATCAACAATATTGAACGGAACATAAAGTTCGCCGAAATACCCCATGACATCATAACCGGAATCCCAGGAGTTGAGAAGAGTTTGATCTTCTCCGAGACCGTCATTCGGGAGATATTCATAATCGGTATGGACATAAGTTGTCACATATGCGAAAGATGAAAGATCATCCGTGAATTTTGTGCCGTCAGGAATGGCGAGCAGGAATTCGGTAAACAAATGTTTATCCAAATCATAGAAAAATCCGGGGAAATTGAAGAAAGAATAGAAATTCAAAATACCAAGCCGATCAACGGGCCGATTTGCGAAAGAAACGGCGCTTCTCAATTCATATTTCCCGGGCTCTGTATATTCTTCGAAAAGATAGAATCTGTTGTTGAATTCATAATCTTCATCCCGTTCCGCAGGAGGGATTTCAAATCCGTCCTGAACTTTCAAACTCCAGTTTTGGCCTAAATCGATGACAGCGCCGCTGCTCAAAGAAATATCTTTGGCGACATAACTCAATCTTTGGGAATTGACGTCATAGGCTTCCCATTTGCCATAATCTTCATCGGATTTAACTTCAAAAGCGTTTAAATAATCGGCAAGCCAAAGGCCTTCGATTTCAACGATTGAGTCTTTCGTTCCCTGAAAAACATCTTTGACGTGAACGCGCAGAACCTGAACATTTTTATCGTTCAGAACATCTGTTTTAAAAATCCAGTCGCCGGACATTCCGTCGCCTGTTGTGACGATGCTTGAATTTAATTCATTTCCGTCATGCTTCAAGACCAAATTCGCTTTTTTACCTTTGACGTCAATCTGATCAACCGCCAGCTCGTATCCGCCGCCCAGCTCAATGGAAGAGTTCGCAGATAAAGTATACTTCAAATCATCGTCCGTCACCAGCGGCGCCAATTTGTTGGCACGGGGGAGATATTCGTCGGGAAGGTAAGGAAAAACTTCTTGATTAAAATAAAATAAGGGTCATGAGTAGAATAGAATGAAGTTTTCATAGGAATTTCAGGAATTTATTTCATGATTTTTTACTATTTCCATTAATCTTGTTGCATTATAACTCCTCTCGGTACTGAATTTTAAATACAGGATTCGTACCAAATCCGGAACAGAATTTTTACAGACATTAATTTTTGTTTGCAAAAATTTTAAAACGATTTTTCAACAAATTTTTCGGTAACAGTGTGTTTATTTTATATTGGGATTGTTGTGCTGTTCTCATCTTGGCCCTAAAATAAATTGCCGTAATACAACTCAGAGCCTTGGAAGACAAAAATTTCATTGCTGCTCAATGTAACATAAGGCTTTCCGAAAAATCCGATGACCCCAAATGTGTCATAAAAAGTCCAAACGACCGGATCTTCGGAACCGAAAAGTTCGGTCAAATCGACTTCCTGAGACCATTCGTATTCATATTTTTTAAGAGCAGGAGACGTATTGTAAAAAATATTCAAATGCCCCGGATCAAGAAACGACAAATCATCAACATCGTAAGTATCGAAGTAAATAAATTCGGTCCACAAATTACTTTTCATATCAAAATACAAAACAGGCCATACCCCGCTCATTGAAACAGAATCAAGACTCCAAGGAGAAATGATGCCGTATCCATAATCACCAAAATCCTCATAATAATATTCAAGAACAGAACTCCGATATTCAACGGAATCCGCCGCAAAAGACAAGCCGGCCAATGATAAAAGAATCAGCCCTGTCACCAATAAAATGTTAAAATTTTTAAATCTCATAACTTCAACCTCTAACGAGAGAACTTTTTAAAAAAACCATACCTTAAAACGCCTGAACGTTTTTCGAGTTCAGTGAATACAAAAATAATGAAAGTATTCTTAACTGCCGAGAAACGGAAAATGCAGAGATATTATATAAAATGATTGCTATGATTTATGCAAAATTCAATAGGAATAGACCAATCACATAACATTGAAAAACAGACCAAAACAAAATGAAATAAAATCCAAAAAAACGAATGAAACGAGAAAAACAACAAAAAAGCAACAAAAACAAAATAAGCAATTTTTAAAAACAACAGAAAAAAAAAGAAAAAAGTAAAGGATTTCAGAGAAATCCTTACTTAATTTTTAAATCGTTCAATCACACTTATGCCTGCTTCTTGTAAACCATGAAGTAGTATGCTGCACCGCCGATGATGATGATCAAGACGATTGCACCAATGATGTACCACATGTATTTAGACCAGAAGGATTCCCCGGGTTCCTCAGGGCCGGGTGCCGGTTCTGTGGGTGTGGGTGTAACTTCTGTGGGTGTGGGTGTGGGTGTTTCTGTGGGTGTGGGTGCAGGTTCAGAGGGTGTGGGTGTGGGTGTTTCGCCGCCGTCACCGATTTCATAAGCGACATAGAAGTAGAATCTGGTTTCTGTGTCGTTGTCATTGGTCTTGAGGTACATGTTGTTTGCAATCTGCTTGTCCATGTCTTGGCTCATTGTAAAGTTAGAGTCCAAGTCGAAAGACAAGTATTTCATGCCAGCGAATGTAGTACCAGCGGCCCAGGTGTCTGTACCAACGAAGTTAAGAGCACCGTATGTGTCATCAGCTTTGATTTCTGTTGCATTAACATAGTCCATAAGCCAAAGACCATCGATTTCGACAAGGCTGTCCTGTGTTCCCTGGAACACGTCTTTCACGTGAACTCTGAGAATCTGGACATCAGTCTTGCTGAGAAGCTTGTCTTTGAGGATCCAGGTGCTGAGTGTGTCGTTTGTGTTGATAATGCTGGAGTTCACTTCTTTGCCGTCCTTCAAGAATTTGAGGTAAGCTTTGTTACCGTCAACATCAATCTGGTCAACAATGATAGAATAGCCAGAACCAAGTTCGAGGGTTGCGCCTGTCTTTAATGTGTATTTTTCATCATCATCAATGATAAGTTTAGCCATCTTTTCAGGTTCAAGGTCAGTTCCAGTTTTCAATGTACCGTTATTATCAACCATGTTGAACGGAACATATTTTTCACCAAAGAAGCCCATAACATAGTATTCTTCAGCAGGGGGGTTGGGTACAACACCAGGCTGAGTCCAGTTGTATTCATACGGGACTTTTTGGGGTGTGGTGGTGTAAGTCAAACCTGCACCTTTTGTGACATTGACATTGTTTGTAATGGTAAGTGTCATTTCTTCAGTCCATTTGCTGTTATCAACATCATAGTAGAAAGCAGCAAAGGAGGTGTAGTCGTACACAAAGGATCCGGTTTTATATTCTCTGACATCACTGCGAACTTCATATGTACCTGCTTCGGTATATTTTTTAATGAAGTAGAACTGGTCGGTTGTACCTGCACCTGTGTAGTCAGTTTCGGTTTTAATAATGACATCTCTGCCAAGGTCAGTTTCCATGTCGCCACTTAATGTAATGTTAGTTGCTTCATAAACCAATTCTGTCTTGGAAGCAGTTGAACCGTTGAATTTACCGTAGTCAACATCAGATTTAACTTCAATTGCATTAAGGTAGTCGACCATCCAAAGACCGTCGATTTCAACAAGGCTGCTTTCAGTTCCCTGGAAGACATCTTTAACGTGGACTCTCATGACCTGCATGCCACTTTCACCAAGGACTTTAAGGTCGTAGATCCAGTCGCCGCCGGAGCCGATTGTGGAGCTGTTGTCGCCCTGTGTGTTCACAATGCTGGAGTTAATTTCCTTGCCATCGTGGAAGAGTTTAAGGTAAGCTTTGTTACCGTCGACATCAATCTGGTCAACAATAATAGAATAGCCGGAACCAAGTTCAAGGGTTGCGCCTGTTTTTAATGTGTATTTTGTATCATCATCAATAACAAGTTTTGCAATCTTGCTTGCATTGACATCGATATTGAGTTCAGATGTGTTTTTGTCACCGAGTGCAACATAGGGTTCTGCGAAGAAGCCGATGATTGCGAAACCGTATTCATCAGTAGCAGGAGCAGCGGGTTGTGTTCTCTCGCCCCAGCTGAATGCATATTCTTGGAATTCAGGGCTGGTTCTGTATGTGATGTTAATCTGGTTATTTTTCACTACGCCGCCACCATCAACGGTTTTGGTGATGAAAAAGCTTTCTGTAGCTGCTCCAGAGTCAAGGTTATAGTAAAAACCTGCCCAGGTTGTTGCATCAATGTACCAAGAGTCGCCAGCAGCACCGGCGCCAATCGGAGGCATATAATCCGGAACAGTTGAATCATAATTAAAAGTTCCATAGTGCAAGATTGTACTTCTGATTTCGACCTCGTCAACAGAAGCTGCAGATGCAGTTCCGACGAATGCGAGAAGAACAAGTAATGCAACTAATAAGTGTTTCATTTGCATTTATTTTTCCTCCATATTAGAATGGTAAACGCGGGTTTTGTTATTCGAAAAGGAACGGAAATCAACGAATTGTCGAAATGTGTTCGAAAATCATTGAAATATCCGGATTTTTTGGTTATTTTATCCGAATTCAGTGATAGTCACGAATACCCGAGCTTATACAGAGGATAAAACTGACAAAAGGGTTATTAAACTTTTGCGGTCTTATAAATAAAAATAAGGGCAAAACTTCACTTTCAAACGATTGAGGGGTCGATAATCGACGACAAGAATTATTGAAAGCAGGGGGGCTATAAGATGAGAGGGCGTGTTTTGCCGATTGTGTTTTTTAGGCAAAACGATATGTTTCAGAACGAAATAAGACCAAATTTCGACTTTTTTGGAATGGATTTTGAAAAATGCCGTAAAAGGATTTAATTTTGTCGTTGAAAATGTTTGTTGTTTGAAGAAAAACGAAGGAATGAATCAGAATGATCAACAGAATATAGTTAAAGAATAATTAACCGAATAATTAACAAAATAGTTAACAAGATAGCCAATGAACGAAAGAAATGGAATAAAAGAGAAATAAATAATGAAGAAAGGGCAAAAAGAGAGAAAAATTTCAATCCTAATCTTCAATCAGAGATATAATATAGGAATTATATGAGAATGAGGAATTATATGAGAGTGAATTCAATGAGGAATATAATTCACATTTTATTTTAAAAATTGTTGCATGAAAGCAAATCGGATTTTGTAAATCGTACATGGGATGTTTGAGAGATTTGATTTATTATTTTTTTAAATTGCCCTTCATCCAACAAACCACCCTCGTGAAGGACAGCTGATTCAAGTTCTTGAAAATATTCAATGAAATAAACGCTGTCAACCCGGGCAAAAGAAAGGCGGTTAAACGGCGGTTTGAACGGATAGATTGAAACATATCGGTCGTCAAACATGAGGCGTTTTTTATCTCCTTCATCTGATGCAACATTTAATAAAATCAATTCATTTGTCGATTTATCGTGTTGGATGACAAGAAATGTTCGTTCTTTGGTCGGCGGGTAATTTTTAAAAAGTTTGTACATTGATTCTTCATCTATGTAATGAGGAAGTGACAGAAGAAGACCGTGACGGCATTCAATCACTTTTTAACCCCTCCGCCGAATCCCCTGATTCAGAGAATCTGTCCGCGAGGATAACATTCTCAATCAGAATCATTTCCTTTTCCGTCAGTTCTTCAAACGGCATTTCTGCAAGTTTTGTTATTTTGAAACCATCTTCTGCGCATGACATGTTAAGATATTTTTTCCAGGTCTGTGAATTATGGCTTAATTCAATTAATTCATCAGAATCTGCATCTCCAAACAGTTTTTCTGTAAGGTGAACAGAATCTAATTGAGAATCTGACAGTTCGGGAGTGTTTCCTGTATTATAATCACTGTAATTGTAATAGTAATCCGTTCTGATTTCTTCAACGACCGGCCCCTTTGAAAAGGCGAAGAACGGTTCATTAAACAAATATTCTTTATAATTATAATAATGGATCAGCCATGCAAAAAAAAGAAGCTTCTGAAGCTTTACATTCCCTTCCAATGAATTTTTTGGATTATCCAATCCTCTGGATGCAAACCATTGAGCAATTTCTTTTGCACCGCGCAGGTTTTCTGCAATTTCAGCTGTCATTTTTTGCCTCCCAATCATTTTGTCTCCGTTTTTGTCGTTGAGACATATAAAATACATATAAAAGATTGATACGGACGATAATTAATAGAAATACATTTGCACCAATCTGCATTGATAAAGAGGTTTTAGGGAGTATAAATAGCTTATTAAAAAGAGTTTGCCGCAATTGATTTTTGAACATATTTAAATATAAATCATATTTTATAACAAAGTAATCTGATAAAATGACCAAGCTCCTCAATTTTTCCGAAAAAGGTTTGCATCGGCAATTATCAGGATTATCATTTTTGGAATCTGCAAAAAAAGTAAATCGGCCGAGATCAAAAATCAAAAATCAAAATCAGATTATTTCCGTTGATTGGCCGCCGACATTTTTTTCAGATTTTCTTTTGAAATCTTCTCTTGACATAAACATTGATCCCGGAGCGGCTTTGTCATTACCTAATTCGATTAACATCGCGTCAACCTCTTCGGGAGTCATTTTAGAGAGAAGAACTTTTGTTGCTTCTAAAGCCTCTTCCATATCTTTGACCATGCGGTCTTCTGCCTATTTTTTCATAATTTGATCCATAATTATCACCACGAAGGAGTTCCTCTCAAAGTTAGAAATCTAATAAAAGTATCTATGTGTTTTTCGTTTATAGTATATTCTGAAACAATCCCGATCTTTTTGAAATTCTTCACACAATAAATTCGATAAGGAATTAATGCCTGGGGAGCTTTATTTCTAAAATTTGGTTTGTTCGTCAATTTATATAAATTTGAAGTTAACACGACCATATCATATTTATCTTGAAGATTCATTTTTTCGAAGAGGTAATCATATACAGTAGTGTAAAATATTGTATCGGCATTGCAAATTTTATATAAATTCTCATAAATTTCATTGAACATTTCTTTTATCTTAAAATTGTCCATGTCCAAATAATTGATGTCAGTCATTTTTGCAACAATAACACCGTGCTGGGACTGAAATCTTGAAATCAGTTCATTCAATTCGCCGTCGGTTAAATCAATCCCGGAAGACATTTTTTGAACCGGAATTTTCAAACACGGATCACCGTTGAATTTCCACCAAATTGCAAAAAATTCACTGTCGTAAAAATAAACGCCCGCTCCCAAGTAATTATCCTCACTGATAGAAGGCTTAAAACCTTCAGAGACAATTTTATCGACATTTTCACGAGAAGTTCCGTGAAACAATGATATGTCCCGAATAACAGAGACAGGACAATCATCAAACAAATTTGAAAACATTTTATCAACTCCGTTATTATTATTTTCCAATAAAAACAGAAGCGATAAATACTTTATTAAATAATTCCGGAACGAATAGAATGAAAAAATATAATTAAAATGTAATTAAAAATGTAATTAAAATGTAATTAAAAATGTAATTAAAATGTAATTAAAAATGTAATTAAATTAAGAAATTATCGGATAATTCGGCGGCTTTTGCTTATGCGCCGCGGATTTCATCCGAAGAAGAACGGATTTGTATTGTTTTTCCGTCAATCCGATTTTTTCAAAAGCGGATTTTAACGCTTCCGAATCGGGATTGAGCTTCAAAACGTCATCGACGCCTTCTGTTTCCGCCGTTTTTTCAAGTTCGTAAAGCAAAGAATCCAGCTGCTCATACCGAAGACCGAGATCGGCTTCGTCGGACTGACCGTTCCAAAATCCGGCGGACGGTGTTTTGGATAAAATCGATTCCGGCAGATTCATGTGTTTTGAAAGCAGGCGAACTTCCGTTTTGTACAAATCGGCAATCGGGTCGAGGTCGACACCGCCGTCGCCGTATTTCGTATAATATCCGGTCAGACGTTCGGTTTTGTTTTTCGTCCCGATGACAAGCAGATTGCCGGTGTTGGCATAATAATAGAGCAAAGACATCCGCAGCCGGGATTTTAAATTGCCGAGAGAAAGAGCGGAGCTGCCGGATTCTGAAAACAAAACGGGAAAGGAAAAGGAAGATTCGGCGGCATTTGCCGTCGGATATAAATTAATTGTCTGAAGCGTCAGCCCGAGCTGTTCGGAAAGAATTGACGCGTCTTTCAAATCGTCGGAATTACAAGGAGAATCATCCGCCGCATTGTAAAAGAAAATCGGATGAACATTTTTTGCCCCCAGCGCTTTAACAGAAAGCGCGGCGACAAGCGCCGAATCAATGCCCCCGGAAAGACCGAGGACGACGCCGCGGCAGCCGGCATCGCCGGCAATATTTCGGATAAAAGCGATGATTTTTTGCTCGGCTGCCGCCGAATCAAAATTTTGAAAAGGAACGGGGACGGAAAATGAAATAGCAGTCATAGAGAAACGTTCGGCGGGATTGGTTTTAAAGTTTACTGAAAATATCACCGGATTTAAGATTTAAAACTGTCGATTTTGAAAAAAACGATTTCATTAAATGGTTTTGAAAAAATTCAATTGTATGAACACTTTTGACAAAACAAATATCGGCATTTATCCAAATGTCATTGCTGAAAAGCGTGAGCTGTTGCAAGAATATACTACTTTTCGGATCCCGTATACAGATCGAAAAGACTTGTCATCGGCAGAAAAAGTTTGTATCGGCAATTATCAGGATGTGCATTTTTGGAATAAACAGAAAAAGGATTGGAATTTTAATTTACCGAAAAATTGGGAAATTAAACCGTGGTGCTATGCTATAAATTCGTGCTGTCGCGACACGACTTTTTAGAGAAAATTATCAACCGCAGAAAAAGAACTCATCGAATTTAATATTCAAAATATTGACAATGCCATTCGAAAAAGCAAAACCGACCGAGAATATACCATATACAGAGGCGTTACGGACCTCAGCTGGCTGAAAAATGCGAATGTGGGAGGTACATTCACAGAAAAAGCATTTGGAAGCTTCACATTGGATTTAAACAGAGCATTACGGTATTCAAATCCCGAAAACCCGATAATTTTTCAATTGGAAACAGAAAAGGGAACGAATATGCTGTATGTAGACAGGAGTGAAAATGAAATATTGCGTCCCAGAGAATCAACATATGAAATCAAAAAAATTCAAAAAATTTATTTAAGAGAAACAACAGAACATACAATATATAAAATTGAAATGCCGGAGGAATAAGCTGTGTGGTATGAAACTTTTGATGAAATATTTACTTATGTCGGGCAAGCGCCCGAGCCGACTCCGGAACAAGCAGAAGAAACAAAAAAACGATTAAAAAGAATGGATGAAGATTTAGAACGTCAAATCCAAAGAATAAAAGCGGGAATCCGACTGGACGGAACCCGATATGATGAAGAAGAACTCGTTATTTTTAAGTCTATTTATGGAGAAGATTAACAGCATTCTCCGGATTATAGATCTCTTTTTTAAAATTTCAATTTTTACAGATTTTAATTATTGGCGCAGTTTTTCCATTAAGCCGATATAATTAATCATACAAGCGATTATTTTCAATGAAGATGATACCTATTCATTGCGTCTTCCGCCCGCAATCATATCGGTTTTCAAGGTCAGAAAAATGAAAAATGAATTTTTTAGAAAAAGAAACGGGAAATGAAAAAAGAAAGGAAGAAAAACGATTTGAAATCAAATCGTTCTTAACGCGTCCACCGGATTCATATCCGCGGCCCGCTTTGCCGGATAAGCGCCGGCAACGACGCCGATTATAATTGAAATCAAAATGGCGCCGGCAATCACGCCGTAAGAGAGGGACATGGTAATTCCAAGCAGAGAAGAGCCGATGTAAGAAATAATCAGGCCCAAAACCGTTCCGATTGCCCCGCCGATGACGCTGATGACGATAGATTCAATGATGAACAAAACGAGAACATCAATGGAAGTGTAGCCGAGCGCTTTGAGCGTTCCGATTTCTTTGGTTCTTTCCGTCACAGTCACAATCATAATATTCATAATGCCGACCGAACCGACAACCAAAGAGATGCCGCCGATTGCAATTAAGAACAGCTGCATCGTCTGCGTCATTTCGCTGACTTGTTCTAAAATCTCAACCTGATTCATCGTCCAAAACGGAACCAAGTCGCTGTTGTCTAAATTGCGCTCGGAAACACCCAAATTCCGCGCCAGATTCTTTTCAATTTCGTCATTCGTTTCCTTGACCGTCTCGTCCGATTCCGTCATCGCAAACATGCTGCGGTAATCCTGCTGCGCCGTCATTTCCCGGACAACGGCAAGCGGCACATAAATCGCAGTATTGGAGTCGGCGCCCGTGACAATGCTTGTGTTTTCCGAGCCGGCAATCCCTTTGACCTTGAATGTCCGCGTCACATATTCCCGCGTATCATTATTGAAAACAGTGATTTCAACCGAACTGCGCGTCGTAATTTCATTCTTAAAATCATCCCGGGCAACATCTTTTCCGACAACAATGACGGAAGTATCCTGATCGCTGATAAAAACGCCGTCAAGCATCGGAACATTCCCGATTTCCCGATAATCTTCCAGCACCCCGATGACCCGCATATCCTTAGACTCGCCCATGAAAGTCACCGTTCCGTCAACGCCCAGAATCGGAGAAACCGCAACGACGCCGCGCGTATTTCGGACCACATCCACCTGCTGATCAAAGAACAGATTTTCCTTGGTTGACATAATCATAACATAATTCGAGCCGCTGGCGCTGATCTGTTCGGAGAAAAACGCGCCGAAGCTCGCGCCGAGCGTAAACGTCGCAATAACGGCCGCAATACCGATAATAATGCCGAGCGCCGTCAGTCCCGACCGAAGTTTGGAACTTTTAAGGCTTTCAACCGCCATTTTTGCGCTGTGAGAAATGCTGATCATTTTCGACGTCTCCGATTCCTTCCGATTTTCCGATCCCTTCTGATTTTCCGATCCTTTCCGATTCCCTTTACAGATCCCTCAAAGCTTCGACCGGATTCATTCTTGCGGCGCGGTACGACGGCTGAGCGCCGGCCAAAACACCGACCGCAATGGACAAGCCGATGCCGAACAAAATGCTCGAATACGGAATCGCCATTGTCAGACCGAGCAAACTTGCGCCGATGTACGCGATAATCAGTCCGATAATCGTTCCGATCAGCCCGCCGATTGCGCTGATAATAATCGATTCAACGACAAAAAGCATCAAAACATCTTTGGACGAATAACCGAGCGCTTTCAAAGTTCCGATTTCGCGCGTCCGCTCCGTCACCGTGACAATCATAATATTCATAATACCGACCGCCCCGACAACCAAAGAAATGCCGCCAATCGCCAGCAAAAACATTTGAAGCGTATTTGTCAGCGTGCCGATTTGTTCCAAAAGCTCCGCCTGATTCATTGTCATAAACGGAATTTTTTCATCGTCATCCAAATCACGCTCGGAAACGCCCAAATTGCGCGCAAGGCGCCTTTCGATTTCATCCGTCGTTTCATTGATATCCTCACGGGAATCCGACATCGCATAAATGACGTTGTAATCGGTTTCGCCGGTCATGCTCTGCATAATATGCGTCGGAATGCCGATCAGCGTGTTTTCGCTGCCGCCCGTCACCAAACTGGTTTCGTCCGATCCCAAAATGCCGATGACTTTGAACGATTCCGTCACATATTCTTTGGACTGTGAATTGTAAAGCGTAATTTCAATCGTGCTGCGAAGACCGATTTCTTTTCGAAATTCATCCTCGGAAATATTTTTGCCGACGACGGCGACATACGAATCCTTATCGGAAAACATCTGCCCCTCATATATCGGAAGCGACAGGATTTCTATCATATCCTCCTGCGTCCCGAGAATCGTCAGGTTTTTCGCTTCATTGGCAAACGTCACAACCCCCGTCTGCGACATTTCGGTTGCGACACCCGTCACCCCCGGCGTGTTGCGGATAATGTCCAATTGCGCGTCATAAAACAGATTCGGTTTGGACGCGCCGACCATAATGTAATTTGAGCCTTGCGTATCCAATTGTTCCGTAAAATAGCCTGTAAAACTGCTGCCGAGCGTAAAAGTCGCAATCACTGCGGCAATGCCGATAATGATGCCCAGCGCCGTCAGTCCCGAGCGGAGTTTGGCGCTTTTCAGGCTTTCAACAGCCATTTTAAAACAATAAGACAGACTGATCATTTCGGATAACTCTTTTATCGGCGGATAACGCCGTTCTATTTACGGTTAGGCTCTTGATTAGAGAAGTTCATTCTTCATAAATTCTTCTCTGTAAACGAATTAACCGAAACAAACGAAACAAACGAAATAAAATCAGGTATAGGACTGCCGCTAAAATAACGACATAAACGAGCGCTGTTTCCCAAAAATCTGCCGACTCATGCCGTATACATTGCATTTGCCGCGGCAGAATGGATGATGAAAAATGAATTTTGCGTACAGGAAGCTTTTCCGCGCTTTCGAAAATATCGAAAATGTCCGTACAGAATTTGCGGAGCCGGAAATCCAAATTGCAGAAATACAGCGGCTGCGGATGTGATTAACAGTTGAACGTTACGCGCCTCATAAACCCGTCCGCTGCCCGGCACGCATCAGCTTACGCCGTGAAAATACACCACCGCACCCCAAACCGATCAACAACATCCGCCATACAGTCACTGAAAACACACGGCCCTAACGGCACGCGGATAACACCGTTTTCGCACAATGCTTCATACGCCGCTGCAACAAATGACTCTTTTCCTTTTTCGTAATGGAGACAAAATTGCATGATGTTGCCGGTGTTGTCATTGATTCCGTCACTGTCATCTCTGTCGGCCACCGACAAAATATAACCATCCACGTCTAATTCGGAGTGAAAAACTTTTCCATCATCCGTGTTGTGGATTTCCAATAGCGTTGCACCAAATGCTTTTTCATACAGCCGGATTGCATCCGCGGCACCGTTTACGTAGACTTGCAGCATGACTCGTTCCATAATTTTTCCTCTTTCTTTTGTAAAATTTATTCCTTTGCATCATAAAGCTTCTTCATTAACCGAATATCGGATTTCAATACTGTCGCTCACAAAATAGTTATCATCTCCGCCGGGAAGTGACCAGTTCACGCTTACGCTGTCCGGCTGAAAGTAACCGTTTTGCTCTTTGTAGTCCGAATAAAGAACATACCACGGCGTCAGTGCACCGCCTTTGCCGTTGTCGTCCATGTAGCGGTCATCCGTATCAAAGCGAATAATGTTTCCGCATTCGTCAAAGGAGAATCGTCCTTTTGAAGAGACACCTTTCCAGCGAATCTCGCCTTCGACAGTATGGTCGTCCGTCTCACGCCAAGTAATGAAATCCTGCAAGAACAACGACGGCATAAAGACGGCATCTGCAAGGGCGGTGACAAGCTGGGCCCGATCCATTTCAGGACCGGTGACATGGAAAAGCTGAAACACTTTAGCAAATGTAACCGTCATTGACCCGTGTCCGTCAAGTATACTGTCTTTGCCGTTTAGCGGAAGCCCGGCCATTCGGCCTGTGAGGAACGCGTGACGATCGGGCCTGTATGCAAAATTGACCTGCATAAATTCTATATTCATCGGCTTCGAATCCGGCGACATTCGGAACTTTGTGTTATGAAAACGAATGAGCATATTATCCATTAAAGGCTTGTTCAAATAACCGCCGTTGGCGATATGTTTCTGAAGCAGGGCGGGCAATCCGCGGATTCCGGTTTCAGTAAATAATTCCATTGATGCATTGGATACATTAGATGCATTGGATGCATTGCAGCTGTTCATTTCGGCAAAAGATGTTTTCACATCGGACAGATACGCCTTCCATAGCTTCCTGCCGGATTTAATCAAAAAAATCAAGATTGCGGCCGCAGCAATCAGCACTATTACGAGCCAAAGCATAGAATGAACCTCCTTACTGCATTATTATTAAAAATTTTTCAAAATTTAAACCGTTCGAAGCGCGTCCACAGGATTCATTTTTGCCGCCCGCCTTGCCGGATAAACACCTGCAATGATGCCGATAATCATGGAAATCAGAATTCCCAAAAACAGCATACTGAGCGGAAAAGAAGCAGGCATCTCGAGCAAAAGCGCGCCGGCGTATGAAATAATCAATCCGATCATCGCGCCGATAAATCCGCCGGCACCGCTGATGATAACGGACTCAACCAAGAAAAGAGCCATAACATCTTTGGACGTATAGCCGAGTGCTTTTAAGGTTCCGATTTCTTTTGTTCTTTCAGTCACGGTCACAAACATAATGTTCATGATGCCGACGGAACCGACGATTAAAGAAATGCTGCCGATGGCAAGCAAAAAGTATTGAATCGTTGAGGTCATCGTGTTGACTTCCTGAATTAAGTCCGCCTGATTGATGAAATAAAGCGGAACAGCGCTTCTGTTATCATATTCGCGCTGAGAAATGCCCAAATTGCGCATCAGATTCAATTTGATTTCCTCTTCGGCTTCATCAAGAGCTTCCATCGATTCGGCTGTTGCGTAAACGCTGCTGTAAAAGTCCTGTCCGGTCATTTCCTGCAAAACGTCAATCGGAACGTAAATTGTTTTGTAAGACCCGATTGTCACCATCGATACCGGCGTTTCCATGACGCCTTTGATCGTAAATGTCCGCGTCACATCTTCATTGTCTTCATTTTTAACGGTTAATGTAATGCGGGAACCTGTTCCGATTTCATTCTTGAATTCATCAACGGCCGTATCGTGGCCGATGACCGCCATAAACGTGTCTTTGTCGCTGATGAAACTGCCTTCTTCGATGGTTACAGACGTGACATTCTGATAATCTTCGGTGACACCGTATATTTCAATCGTTTTCGTCTCCCCCATAAATTCAACATCCGCTGATGCGCTGATGAGCGGGGAAACATCCACCACGCCTTTTGAATTCCGAATGACATCAATCTGCTGCTCATGCAGCAAATCCGCTTTTGTCGCGCCGATTGCAATATAATTGGAACCGCTGGCATCCATTTCACTGTTGAAATAATCGCTGAAACTGCCGCCGAGCGTGAGTGTTGCAATAACGGCGGCAATGCCGATGATAATGCCGAGCGCCGTCAGCCCCGAACGCAGTTTGGAACTTTTCAGGCTGGCAACCGCCATGTCAATGCCGTATGTCAGATCAATCATAATGTATCCTCCGTCCTTCGTTTTCTCGGCCGCTGTAAATTTCAGATCTCATCATTGATCCCTCAGCGCGTCAACCGGATTCATTTTGGCCGCGCGGTACGACGGCTGGGCGCCGGCCAAAACGCCGACGACAACGGACAGACCGACACCTGCTAAAATGCTGGTGACCGGAAAGCCCATCGGAACGCCCAGCAGCGCCGTCAGAATGTAGGCTGCAAGCAAACCGACAACCGTTCCGATAATGCCGCCGAGAATGCTGATAATGATGGATTCGATGACGAACATCATCAGAATATCCCTGGCCGAATAGCCGAGCGCTTTTAAAGTGCCGATTTCTTTCGTCCGTTCGGTAACGGTGACAATCATAATGTTCATGATGCCGACCGCGCCGACAATAAGAGAAATGCCGCCGATGCCGACCAGGAAATACTGAAGCGTTGCCGTCACGGTTTGGAATTGTTCCAGCATTTCGATTTTATTGAACGTCGTAAACGGCACTTGACTGTCGTTTTCTGCGATGTCGCGTTCGGAAACGCCCAAGTTGCGGGCCAGACGCCTTTTGATTTCATCTTCCGTTTCGTTAATTGTATTCACGTCGTCAACAATAGCAGTCATGACATTGAAATCCGTCCGCCCGGACATTTTCTGCATCGTGTGAATCGGAATGAAAATCGAATTCTGCCCGTAAGAATAGCCGAGTTCGGAATCGGAACCGGCAATGCCGATTACTTGGAAAGATTCGGTCACGTAATCTTTGGTGTCATAATTGTAAACGGAAATGTCAACGGAACTCCGAACGCCGATTTCATTCCGGAACGAATCTTCGGCAATCCCTTTTCCGACAACGGCAACGTAAGAATCTTTATCCGTGAAGAAACGGCCGTCGGTAAAATTCATTTCCATGACGTCGGCCATGCTTTCATTCGTCCCGATAATCGATATGTTCTGCTCTTCATTTGAAAACCGAACAACGCTTGTCGCGCCCCATTCGATTGTGACGCTTTCAACGCCGGCGGTATTCGCGACAAGATCCGCCTGCTGCTGGTAAAAAATGCGTTCTTTCGTCGAATAAATTTCAATATACGGCGGGCCTTGATCCATTTGCGTATTGACGTAACCGCTCATGCTGTCGCCGAGTGTGAAAACAGTGATGACGGCGGCAATGCCGATAATGATACCGAGCGCCGTCAGCCCCGACCGGAGCTTGGAACTTTTTAAGCTGGCAACCGCCATTGAAATGCAGTGAGACAAACTGATCATTTATCGAGCCTCTAGCGTATTTATGAGAATTGTTTTGAAAAAAAATGAAAAAACTGCTGCCGTTCAAAACGGCAAGCATCGCAGTCAAACCAGAATCAATTATTCTTTTTTGCTCTTTTTGGCATCTCTTTTTTCCTTGAATTGAGCTTTCTGAAGTTTCAAATAATCAATCAAAGAAATGTTTTTCTTTTTCTTCAAATAGAAATGCGAAGCAACCGCGGCAATCAAAAGAATGATGATCAAATAAACAATGTATGTTCCGATTCCGGAAGACTGTTTGATAACCTGGCCGATGTCCAGCGTGATGCTGTCTTCGTGCGCGTTGTCGCCGTTATAGTAAACCGCTTTAAACTCAACATTTGAGTCGCCCGCGCCTTGCGAAATATTGAATTTGGCCGTGTACAAATCGTCGGGTTTCATTTCGCCGATGAAGTATTCGGTCGGGTAAAAGGACATGCCTTCCGCGACCGGAATGATGGAAACGCCGCGGACAGTTCCCTGATGGTAGTTGACAATGTCGATTTCAATGGTTTTTCCGGCGGCAGATGCGGAAGCGGCTTTGGACTGAATGGCTTTGATGCCGGATGAGTCGACTTTGATTTCCACATTTCTCTTAATGTTGTATTCGTAAGTGCTTGCGGTGACGTTTAATGTCAAGAGATAAGTGCCGTCTTCTGTGTCTTCGGGAACGCTGATGCGGAACGGTATGGAAATGTTGTCGCCCGGTGCGATGATTCCGAGATCGTTGACGGCTTCGCTTTTAACGATAATATTATCTTTTGAGTAAAGATCGGCCGACTGAATTCTGGCATTTGTCGTGAGGGTTTTGTTGTTGATTGAAACGGTTTGATTGGTCGCGTTGTTTTTTAAAGTGACCCAAACAATTCCTTCATCTCCCGGCATGAAAACTTCGGGCGTACTGGTGACGCTTTCAACAATGAGCGTTCCGCGGTTGTCGGAATCAACAATGCCGCCGATGCCGACCGTAAATTTCTGTTCAATCCAGGCGCTTGCATTGCCTTCTTTGTAGCGGACCGTTAAATCGCGCGGGCCGTCGGGGGCGTCGCTTGCGACATACATGACATATTCATGATACACTTTGGAACCGGCGTAAATATTTGAATATGTTTTTGTAGATTCGGAAGACGAAGCGGAAAAGACGCCGTCGGAAACGACTTGAACGGTCACATTGTTCAGCGTGCCGTCGCCGATGTTTTCAGCTTGAATCCAAAAGCGGATTTGCTGTCCGGGCTGAGCGGGATACGGTGTCTGATCCACCAATGTAATTTTCAGTCCCGGAGCGGCCGATACGGTCCCCGAAAAAAGCGCAAGGATAAGCATTAATGCGAGGAGAATTCGAAGTGCAGAGTTCATCTTTTTTGACATTCTTTCACCTTAATAAAAATTAAAACACTGCAGATACGCCGAAAACGGCATCCCAAAGTTCTAATGTTTACCAATAATTTGAGTAGAGTTTACAATGAATACTTATATAATTTTCCCTTTAAATTCATAATAGTTTAAATAATATTGTACGATTAAAATTAAAAATAATCGGAAACGGCACAAATTTAAAATGAAATACAATTTTTTAATTTGTATTTAAAAATTCAAAGTTCAGAATTTCAAAATTTAAAGATGCCGCTTTGTATGAATTCTTCAATTTTAAAAACTTTCAAAAATGAGAAATTATGGCATTCACAATTCGAAAACTGAAAACGGATGAAGAAATCAATGATGTTGCCGCTTTGGCAAAAGAAATTTGGACGGAACATTATGTCCCGTTAATCGGCGCGGCGCAGACGGAATATATGATTGCCGTTTTTCAGTCGGCATCCCGGATCAAAAGCGATATCGCCGAAAAGAATTACAGTTATTTCGCGGTCTTTCCGGACGGCAGCAATGAACAAATCGCCTACCTGGCGCTTCAGCCCGATGACAAAGGTGTTTTTCTCAGCAAAATCTATGTCAAAAAGGAATATCGCCGGCAGGGCGCTGCCAAAATGCTGACGGATTTTGCATTGGATTTCGCAAAAGAAAGTACCCGAATGCCGGATTCCGTTTACGCCAAAACAAAATACGCTCGGCCGCGTCTTTGGCTGACCGTCAACAAAGGAAACGCGGGATCCATCGAATTTTACAAAAAAGTCGGCTTTGTCATTGACAAAGAAGCCGTCACGGATATCGGCAACGATTTCTACATGAACGATTACATTATGACGCTGTATTTTGAAGCCGAAGAATAATAAAAATAAAAATTAAAGTAAATTCTCGGCCGTTTTCCATGATTTCCGGACATAATCGGGAAAATCGCCGTGTTCTTTCGCGTAATTTTCCAAAAACTGTTTCGTTTTCGGATCGGACGGGTAGCCGCTTCCGAAATCAACGTTTTCTTTTTTCTTGATATCTTCAATCAATTCGTCACGGCGGGTTTTTGCAAGAATCGAGGCGGCCGAAACAACGGGGCTGAGCGTGTCGGCTTTGTGTTTGGAAATGTATTCAATTTTATCCGCCCGCTCTTCGAATTTTTTGGCGTACTCGTCGTGAACGCGGCGCGCGAACCGTTCTTCTGAAACGTCGGCGGCATCCAAAAAGACAACAGTGAACGCTTTGTCTTCGGGAATCGAAAGTTCTTCCATCACCTTTGAAAAACACAAAACCATGATTTCATTCATCGTCATGATTTTGCGCAAATCATCGATTTGCTTCGCTTCAACTTCATAGATGTACCAGGATGTCACGTATTTTTTAATCGAAACAGCCAATTGTTCTCTTTTTTTGGCGGTGAGTTTTTTAGAATCGGCAACGCCCAAATTTTTAAGCTTTATTTCCTGCTCTTTTGTCGCGCAAACGCCGGCAATACACATCGGGCCGATGACGGGCCCTTTTCCTGCTTCATCAATTCCCAATCTTATGTCCGGCATTTCTTTTTCTCCGATTCTTTTTGAGTATTATATTGTTCTTTCTCTTTTATGTTTTATGGTTTTTGTTTTCTTTTTCCTTTTTGTTTTCTTTTTGTTTTCTTTTTGTTTTTTGTTTGTTTTCTTTTCATTTTTATTTTTGAAAAACCGAGGTGCGGTTTTCATCGGTCATTTTTGAAATTTGTGCCGTTCGCGCGCGGCGCGCGGACCGCAGCGCATTCCGCCGGCAAACCGAAACGGCTTTTTTTAATAGGAGAAAGGCATTAGGAGTTTTATATGACCCGCATCATTCCGGAAGACGAGCGTTCGTCCGAACCGCTCGACACTGAAAATATTATTCATCATCCCGATATGGAACGCGCAAATGAATGGATTGTAACCGAATACGAGATACCGGAGCGCAAAATCTGCATCTTCGTGCCGTGTTCGAAGAAAAAACCGTATCATACAAGTCCGTCCCATCAGAAGTTTGATGAAATTATTTATTCCAAATTGGATGACCAAGATGTTCACATCGTTACGTTCGGAACCTGCGGTGTCGTTCCGAGAGAGCTGGATGTCGAATATCCGTTCATGAATTATTCTTTCATGATGGGACAGTGTAATGTCGCCAAAGTCAAGCGCGACTTCTTAAAAACAGAAACAAAGCGAATTTCCGAATACTTGGAAAAAACAAAAGACAACTATGACTGCAGAATTGCATACTGCATCGGCGATTTCCGCGAAGCGATGATAAAAGCAGCCGAGCAGACCGGAATTCCCGTACAGATTGTTCCGAAATCCGAAACGATTGAGCGCAATATTCAGCCGAATAAAAAATTCATTTACAACAGTCTTTCCTGTTCAGATTATCTGGGAGATTTTTCTCAGGCAATCAACGAAGCCGCGGAAAAAACAGGGTTGCCTTTAAAAGATGCAAATCGAGTCCCCGTCTTTGAATCGGGCGACGATTCGGGAGATACGGAATGGTATGAATCTTAATAAATTTTGAATTTATGAAAAATTATGAATGACCATTTGAATTTTGAATAAACTTTAAATTTAAATTATCTTTGAATTTAAATTATTAATGTAAAACATAAATTAATGTAAAAAATTAATGTAAAACATAATTAATGTAAAATATTAATGTAAAATATAATTTTAAAATTCTGAGATTTGAATTTCATGATTTTTTTTCATTCAATATTTGTATGAATTTCGATGAAATTAAATTTCAACGTTTTTTATAATCTCTTAAAATTTTATTTTACCTCTTGTTCTTTCCTCAAATCCATAATATTACACGAAAAACTTTTAAATGTTGTTTGTCTTTAATATGCAACCGATAAAATCAGTTTCTAACGCCGTTGTAATTTTCAAACAACGCTTTAAAATCGGACTTATTCTCATTTTTACAATCGAAACATTCAAATCCTATCTTCGCCAATTATACAATACGGTTAAATTCGGTAAATAATTTTATTTCTCGAAAAATTACCAAAAACGATTATATGGCTTGATTTGAGGCTGCAGCAGCACCTTTCCGAAAAGCCGGGCCGGAATGGGGATTTTCCGGCGGCAGATTTTATTCGGATTTTGCAGTTTTTAAAAACCGTTACTTCGTTGATGTTATGGAGGTTACATCAATATGAAATCGTGTTTAATTGATACAATTTTTCTTTCCGATAAACGGAAAAACCTGCTCCTTCTGTTGCTTGAAGGACCGCAGACATCTGATGATATCAAAGATAAGCTGAACGTAAATTGGGGGGCGATGATTCCGCAGATTAAAAAATTAGAGGAATGGGATCTCATCACCAGCAAAGACCGCGTCTATTATTTAACAGATATGGGACGGGCCATTGCAAACAATTCAAAACAGCTTTTAAACATTCTTTGCGTCTATGAAAACAACCAAAAATATTGGGCGACACACAATCTTTCCGGCATTCCGCCGCAGCTGCTTGACAGAGTCGGCGAACTCGGACCGGCGCAGCTTTTGGAATCCGATTTAGCGCACGTCTTTGACGCCAATAAAGATGTGGTCGACGCCATGATTAACGCGACATTCTGTGTCACGCTGTCCAACTTTTTCCAGCCGCAGTACAATAAAATGTACAACACCATGATTAAGAACGGCTGTGATTTGACGCTGATTTATTCTCAGTCCGTCTTTGACAGAATTTTGTCAGAATACGTTTATGACGGCACATCCGAACAGGACGACGTCAAATTCCTGGACTGGAAAAATGCAAAATTCTATGTCATTCCAGACGGCCTCGGCATTACCGAAATTTCCGTGACAAATGAAATCGCTTTGCTCGGCTTGTTTGACAGCGACAGCAGGTTCGATTCCAGATATATTTTGAGTCGCGGCGACCGCGCACGCAACTGGGGTCTGGAACTCTGCGACCGGCTTTCCGAAGGCGGCAGAAGAATTGAAACAAATATTAAAGATTAATTTTTTTAATAAAATTAAAAACTGATTCGTCAGTTTTAACACATTTTTATTTTTTATTTTTGTTTTTAATGTCAGCCGAGGCTGTCGGATTCATAACTTTGTTATTCCTTTGTTATTCGAATCCTTCCGAAATCATTTTTTTACATCTTTCCAAATCTTCGGGCGTGTTGACATTCATTGCCAGCCGCGGATCGTCGACAATATAGTTGTAATCCGGCTGTTCGTTGTTGATGTCCGACGCATCCAGAATGTTAATGCCGGTCGGAACGATCAGTTTCGTATTTTTATTAAAAACGGTGTCCGGACGAATTCCGATTTTTTTGCAGAGCGCAATCGGGACATAAACCGAAAGCGCCGGTTCTTCGCACGTTTCGTATTTGTTTAAAACGTCGTCGATGATATCTGACCGCACCAGCGGCAAATCACACATGACCACCATCACGGGGCCGATTAAGCCGGCCGTTTTAATCGAATAAATCATGTCGCCGACATAACTGCCTTCCGCCGCTTCAATCAAATGAAGTCCCGGATATTGGGTTTCAATCAATTTTTTTGTTTCAGGCGTTGCCTGCGTGACGGAAACATAAATTTTTCCGATGCCTTTCGCTTCTTCAAGCGCTTCGATGATGTATGAAATCAAAGATTTGCCGTTTAATTCGATGCAGGATTTTTCACCGCATCCCATACGCTGTGCCAGGCCTCCGGCCATAATTAAAGCGTCCAAAACATCCCTCCGTACAACAGGAAAAGAAACACCGCAACAGATGCGATTGTGACCGCGCGGCCGACTTCATTTGAAGTACCGATGCCGTCGCCGTTCAAACCTTCAAAATGGCGGTTGCTGATTCTTAAAATAATAAATGCCGCAAGCGTCGAAGCCGCCAGTGCGATCAAACCGATAAACCCGAGCAGAACAAAAGAAACAACGGCCGTAAACACAATGCCGATGGTAAAGTTCTTCCGCGTGCCGCCGGCAATCGTCATCGACCCCAGCCCTTCGCTGAATGATTTGCCGAATGCCGCAATCGTCAGCATCGACTGTTTGCCGCAGGTTTCGGCAAGCGTCGCCGTCAGCGCCATCATTGACGCCGTTATAATCGCTGATCCCCACGCGCCCGATAAGTCGGATGCGTACACGGCCGAACAGACATATGTCCAAAGTCCCGCAAAAACAGTCGGCGCGCCGATAATTTCGGGGACGATGCTTTCAAGCGCATACAAGGACGAATAAAAGAAAAGCATCAGCAAAACCGCAAAAGCGACGCCGCCGATTCCGAGAGACATGTCTTTGAGCGCTTTTCTTTTCTTTTCCAGCGAGCCGTGGGCCGTCATGCCGTCGCCCAAGTCGGCCACGCCGTCTAAATGGTTAAACCAGATGATGCCGTAAACCGCCGCCATGACCGCAATAATTGTCAAAGGAGACGGCAGAACGATTTCGGCGATAAATGTGATGATTCCGATTAAAATGCCGAGACAGAAGCCGACAATCGGATACATGTAAAGGCGCTTCATCAGCGCGTCAATGCCTTCCATTGTGATGCCGACGGGAATGACGGACAAGAATCCGAATCCGGCTTTAAACGCTTCCCAAATCGTCATTTTTTCGCCTCACTGTCCGCGTCAATCATTGCGCGCGTGTACATGTTGGCAGAAACGCCGCCGAGAAGGCCGCCGATAATGTCGTCCATAAACATGCCCAGCTCTTTTAAAATGCCCGGCTTGTTTTTGTCAAAGCGGACGAATTCGAATTTTCCTTTGGTGCCGCCGATATATCCGGCAACGGCTTCGCCGAGGATTTCGTCGGCGATGATGAATGAAAGGTCCTGTTCAAACGATTTTTTGCTGAGGCCGGGAAGATTTCCTTTCTGCCCTTCTTTTTCAAGCAGAAGCGCCGTGTAAATCAAAAGCTGAAGATTGGAATCGCGAATCGCCGCATCAAACTCTTTTTTAAAGACGGCGCGGGCTTTTTCTTCGGTTTCAATGCCCGGGTGAGGAACATAAAATTCCATTGCGGTATTTTCCATATCGGTATATGTAATGCCGAATTCTTCCAAAACATCGGTAATGTTTCGGGAGGCTGCTTCCTCAATGACATCCGGCTGATTTTTCTTAAAGCCGTCATCAATATTTGACAATTTCATTTTCCGTTTCTCCCTCTCTTTTATCAGTATTCCTGTCCTCGTTTTTTCATCTTTTACCGTTTCTTTTATTCTTTTTTTCCGTTATTTTATTCGTTTTTTCATTTCATTCGTTTTTCTTCAATGTTTTTTCTTTAAACACCGTTTGTTCTTTTATTTATTTTCCTTGATATTCCTGATTTTATTTTAAATCCATGAAGCGGCATACCATAAGACCGCGATTGCCAAACATCCGGCAGCGGCGGTGATGACGGATGTGAGAATAATCAGAATCGACACTCTTGAAATGTCGGCGGCTTCGGGTTCTCGGTATTCGCCGCCGATGATGTAAGTATCGGGTTTTTCAAAACGGATTTGAAGCGCGCCGGCTGCCGCTGCCATCGGCCATCCGGAATTCGGTGACGGCGTTGCTTTGTTTTCCCGAAACGCGCATTTCAGGCCGTCAATCGGTTTTAATTTCTCCAAATTGCCGCTCATAAAATTTGAAATACCCGCGCCGACGGCAATGAAAATCGGCGACAGCCGTGCCGGAATCCAGTTTAAAAAATCATCGAATTTCGCGGAAAACCAGCCGAGCTGAATGTATTTTTCATTTTTGTAGCCGACCATCGAGTCCAGCGTGCTGGCCGCTTTGAACAGATAAGCGGCGGGCAGACCGAACGGGCCGAGAACAACATAAAAGAAAACCGGCGTCAGCATGGCATCCACATAATTTTCAGAGATCGATTCGACAACAGCGGATACAATCTGACTTTTACTGAGCTTGGACGTGTCGCGGCTGACATAAGTAATCAGTTCCTTTCGGACGGTTTCAATATCATTGTCCAATTTGTCTTGGATTTCCTTTGCCGGCTGAACCATGCATTTGACGGCGAATGTCGCTTTCAGGAAGAACGCCTGAATGAGAAGACCTGCCGCATACGGCATGTATTTCCAATGCGCGATCAAAACAACGCAGATTCCCAGCAGAACCGCAAAAGCAATGACTGTCAGCGCCATTGCGATGCCGTACGCCTTTCTGTGTGTTTTCGGGGCTTTGGATTTTAAAAAGCCGATGAGTTTTCCGATCCAAACGACCGGATGAACGGCCGACGGCGGCTCTCCGAAAACCAAATCGATTAAAATCGCCAGAAGCAGAACCAAAATCAGTTCTGTCGGCGCATATGTAAACGCGTCCGATAAATATTGGTGAAGCGGGGCAATTGCCTGATAAAATTCAAAAACCATTGTTTTCGGCTCCTCACGAGTCTGACAGATTATGATTCAGATCCTTTCGCCTTTCTTGCAGGCTTCGGATTTTTATCATTTTCTTCTTTGATTTTCCGGCACAAAGCAAGAACTTGATCGCTGTCCCGCTCTTCCATAATCGGCAGAATGATTTCTTCCCATTCTTTCTTGAGAATCTCTTCCGTTTCGTCTTCTTCCATGAGGCCTTCCATCATTTTTTCAACGACGGGAGAAATGTGCGGGATGTAGCAGTCCACGCAGCTCCAGACTTGACCGCCTTTGGAACTTTGAATGTATTTGCCGCCGCCTCTGTCGTCACCGCAGGGGTAGAACGGACAGTAGCAGAAGGTGCAGTCCTGGCCTTCAAAGTGGCAGGGATAATATTCACAGGTTTCTCTTTTGTTCTGCTGACGGCCGGTTTTGTGAATCATCAGCGCGGATTTCAGTTCATTGTCCGCGAAATCTTTGGCCCATTCGTCAAAAACAACGGAAATGGTTTGAATGAATTTTTCATTTTCGGGACGGGTTCTGACGGCGATTCGAATGTAATCTTCGCCAAGGCCCCGAAATGAAATGCAGTTGCGGATTAAGATGCCGTTTTTGGCAAAGCGTTCGGCCAGCTCGGTGGATTTAATCGTCCGTTCGCTGATATCGACCAATAAGAAATTTGTCGTTGCCGCCCCCGGTTTAAAGCCCCAGATTTTGGACAGCTCGTCTTTTAAGAAATTGGCTTCTTTTAAGATTAAGTCACGCGATTTTTTCAGGTAGTCGCTGTTTGCGCCGCCGTCCATTGACAGGAGCGCAACGGCTGTTTTTTCCTGAAGCGGGCTGAGATTCCAGGAGAGGCGGGCGTTGTTCAGCGCTTCGGCAATTTCTGCCTGCGCAATGCCGAATCCGAGACGGATGCCCGGGATTTCAAAGCATTTGGTCAAAGACCGCATGATAAAAACGAATTTGTGATCTTTCGCCAAATCGGCAACAGATTGCTGCGGATCGGAAAGTTCGATAAATGCTTCGTCCATGAAAAGGACTGTTTCTGATTTTTCGCAAATCTCGGCCAGCTTGATTAATTCTTCGCGCGTGCGGAGAGCGGCGATCGGATTGTTCGGGTTGCAGATGAACAGGATTTTTGCGCCGATTTCTTTTAATTCTTCGGCGGTCAATGTGCCGACTTGCTCCTGCGGGATGTAAACGATTTCAACGTTTTGGAGCCGGCATTGGATTTCGTATTCTCCGAATGTCGGGTACGGAATGATGACTTTGTCGCCTTCATTTAAAACGCATTGACAGAATAAGCGGATAATTTCGGTGGATCCGTTTCCGGGAATGATATTTTCTTTGGTCAGGCGCGTGTCGGATTCAATTCCCGTATTGATGAACGCGGCAGCTGCTTCTCTGAACGGAATATATCTGTTGTCGGGATAGTTGTAGGAATCGGGATACGATTCTGCCGCGATCTTTAAAAAATCCAGGCCGTATTCCGGATGATCAAACGGCGTTTTGAAAGGATTGAGATTGGCGCTGAAATCCAAGATCTCACTTTCCGAAAGCCCGTACTTTTCGGCGCTCTCTTTAATTAACCCCCCGTGAAGACAACCTTGAAAACTCTGAATATGTTTTTTTAACGGATTCTGACTCATGGTTTATCTGGTATGGAATTGGGTTTTAACGTATATTAAGCTGTTCGTATTGCGGTTCATTTTAATTGTTTCTTTCGGAGACAGATGCCGAAAATCCAAAGAGTTCAAATCCACTTCTCTTTCAAGTGATCGATTGAATCGGGTTTTAATTTTGTTTTGGAATCTGCTTGGGTTTGTTTCAAATCTGTTTGATTTTTTTGAATTTGTTTTGAATTTGTTTGAATTTTTAAAATTTGTTTTAAATTTGTCTCAAATTTGTTTGATTTTTTGAATTTGTTTTGAATTTGTTTCAAATCTGCTTGGTTTTTTCAAATTTGTTTCGGATTCTTTTCCGAAACATAACTCTATATCAAAAAAGATCTTTTTTCCTGCATGGCTCGTTTTTCCGGAATTGTTTCAGATATTGACGGCACGCTGACGCATGACGACCGCCGTTTATCGGCCGAAGCGCTTCAGTCGGCGCATATGCTTTCGGGCAGAATTCCCGTTGTTTTGGCTTCCGGAAATACGCTTTGTTTTACGCGTGCCGTTTCAAAAATGCTCGGGACGCGCTCGCCTCTGATTGCCGAAAACGGCGGCCTGATTCTGCCGTTCTATGATTCGGATCCGATTCTGATTGAGCCCTGCCGGGACGAACTGAATGCCGCGCTCAATGTGCTTTCAAAACATTTCGATTTGACCGTTTTTGATTCCCGCGACAGAATCACGGACATTTCGTTTGCCAAAACGGTTGACAAAGAAGAAATTCTGCCGTACCTGTCGGATTTTCCGAACATTTACTTTGTCGATGCCGAATTTGCGTACCATCTGACAGATAAAAACATCTGCAAAAGCGACGGCCTCATCAGAACCGCAAAACTGATGGGCATGGACGCCAAAGATTTCGTTGCCGTCGGCGATTCGAACAATGACATCGACTTGTTCCAAGCCGCCGGATTTTCTTTTGCGGTTGCCAATGCAACGCCGGAAGTCAAAAAAGAAGCGGATTATGTCCTCACCAAAAAATTCGGCGCCGGTTTTGCCGAGGCGGTGGATTATTTGATTCAAAACGATTTGATCGAACTCGAAGACAACCGCCGGGATTTTTACGTTTTTTAATCAAAAACCGGGATGCGGTTTTGGAATCTTTTTTGAATCGGTGCGGCTCGCGCGCAGACAGCGGCAGCAGACAGCGACAAATGCAAACCTGACGGCAAATGCAAACCAGGCGGCAAATGCAAACCAGGCGGCAAATGCAAACCAGGCGGCAAATGCAAACCAGGCGGCAAATGCAAACCAGGCGGCAAATGCAAACCAGGCGGCAAATGCAAACCAGGCGGCAGCCGCCCCCGTTCGCGAAGCGAACGGCTGCTCAAAAAAGAAGCAGATGCATATGGAAACACCGGCCATGCTGCAAGACACTGTTGCTAAATGAAAGATTAAATGAGAGTGGAAAAACCGCAGAATTGGAATATAAATTTTCAAAAAGTTAAAGAAAAACGAACTCCGTTTTTTGATTCATTTCAAAAATTGATGCCGCTCGCGCGCGGGCAGCAGCGACAGGCTCAAAACAAAAACAAAAACAAAAACAAAAACAAAAACAAAAACAAAAGCAAAAACAAAAATAAAAACAAAAAAGCAAAGGCAAAAGGAATTGCAAAGCATGTTTGCTCAAGCTTTAAAAATGAAAATAAAAAATGAAAAGAGAAGGCGAAAATTATCTCGCCATGAAAGTTTTTGCTTTGTCTTTGTCAACAATAATGTAATCTTTGACGGCGCTGACGGCGCTGAACGGAATTAAGATGTAGTCTTCGTCTTTTTGGTATTTGGCAAGGTCCAAGCCTTCCGCGGGGCTGACGACCAAATCCATGATGGCGCCGGTTTTCGCGTTGATGTGAATGTCTTCGAGCGTTCCGAGTTCTTTGGCGTCGGTCGACATGATTTTTTTGTTGTCAAGCAAGCGCTTTGCATAATATTTCATTTCATTTCCTCTTTGAATTGGTGAAAAGTGAATTTTAATTGCAATATTGCAAAATTGAAAAATGACTTTACAGTTTGCAATTCATTACAAATTCTTTGCTTTATTAAAATCACTTTTATTTTATATACATTTTCATTTTGTGAAGCTTCTTTTTGTTTTACAGATTCATATTTTTCGCGTCGCTTTTTTTCAATTGTACGCGGTGAAATAATCATCATCGGGTTCGTCTTTGTGTTTAATGAAGTCTTCCATTTTTTCGTATTTCTCGTTCAGTTCTTCGCCGACGGACGGACGAATCACATCAAGCGCTTCGTCAAAGTCCGATTCGCCGACGACTTTAACATCCATATTCCGGCGAAGCGCCGTCATCACGGCTTCACGGCAGACGGCTTCGATGTCGGCGCCGGTGTATCCGTCGGTTTTGTCGGACAGAGCGTCAATACTGACATCTTCGGCAAGCGGCGTTCTTTTCAGATAAATTTCAAAGATGGCTTTTCTTCCCGGCAGGTCGGGGACACCGACATAAACCATTCGGTCCAGGCGGCCGGGGCGGATCAGCGCGGGGTCCAGCGTGTCGGGGCGGTTGGTTGCGGCAACGACGAACACATCTTTGAGGCGTTCGATGCCGTCCATCTCGACAAGCATCTGATTGAGCGTGCTTTCCGCGACCGAGCGCGTTCCGGCAGAGCCGCTTTCACGGGCGGTCGCAAACGCGTCGATTTCGTCAAAGAAAATAATTGTCGGAGAAGCTTGTTTGGCTTTTCGGAAGATTTCTTTCATAGCCTTTTCAGATTCGCCGACCCATTTGAGCAGAAGTTCGGTGCTTTTGATGCTGATGAAACTGGTTTCGCATTCGTTGGCAACGGCTTGGGCAAGCATGGTTTTTCCCGTCCCGGGCGGGCCGTAGAGGAGAATTCCTTTCGGCGGCTGAATGCCGAACTGCTCGAACTTCTCGGGATATTTGATCGGCCATTCCAGCGTTTCAATAATCTGCCGTTTCACCGTTTCCAAACCGCCGATGTCGCCCCATGTGATTTCGGGGATTTCGACATAAATTTCGCGAAGAGCGGACGGTTCGCTGTTTTTGAGCGCGCGCTCGAAGTCCTTGTTGGTGACGACAAGCGTTTCTAAGATTTCATCGCTCAGATTTTCATCCAAATCAACGGTCGGCGCGATTCTTTTAACGGCATTGAGCGCGGCTTCGCGGCAAAGAGCGGCTAAATCGGCGCCGACATAACCTTGCGTTTGGGCGGCCATTTCTTTGAACAGCTTTTTGGCATTCATTTCATACTGTTCTTTGGCGGCGCCCAGCTTTTTTGAATAATCGGCAATGGCTGCTTTATCAGCTGCTGCGGTTCCTTCGTCGGTAAAACCGTTTTCAACATGGTCTTTGGCCTGCTCTTTGGCTTTTCGAAGTGCCGCTTCGATTTTTCTGATCTTCGGATAGCCTTCCAGCGGCATGGCGCGCGCATGAATCCGAATGATTTCTTCCCTGCCGGCAGCGTCGGGCGCGCCGATCTCAATTTCTCTGTCGAATCGGCCGGGGCGGCGAAGAGCGGGATCGATAGAATGAATTCTGTTGGTCGTGCCGATCACGAAAACTTGAGTCGTGTCCATCATGCCGTCCATGACGGTCAGCAGCTGAGAGACGATTCTGCGCTCAACCTCTCCGGATTCTTCCCGTTTCGGCGCGATTGAATCGATTTCATCGATAAAAATGATTGACGGCGCATTTTTAGCGGCTTCGGCGAAAAGCTCCCGAATTTTTTCTTCGCTCTGGCCGTATCCGCTGCGCATGATTTCGGGACCCGCGATGTAATAGAAATTGGCGCCGATTTCATCAGCGACAGCACGGGCGATAATTGTTTTTCCGGTTCCGGGAATTCCGTGAAGAATGAGGCCTTTGGGCGGACTGATTTTCAGGCGCTTGAAGAGGCGGGGCTGTTTCATGGGAAGCTCGACCGCTTCACGAATTTCGGCCAGCTTGTCGCCGAGGCCGCCGATGTCTTCGTAGGAAATGTGTTTTTTGCGGTATCCTTCGGCGCTTTTCTCAAACGAGATCTGCGTTTCGTCGGTGACGACGACCATGGATTTGGACGGCGTGACCTGCGTGACCATGAATTCGACGGTCTGCTTTTTCATTTCCGGCTGGGACACGTCGTTTAAACCGAGCATGTCTTTTCGAACGGGAACGATGTCTTCTTTGACCAAATAACGCTCTCTTAAATTGTACCGAATTTTGTCTTCGATTTCCGGCGTCAGCGTCAGCCGTTCTTCTTCGAGCGGCGCAACCGTGATTTTTTTGGCGGGAACGACTTTTGCTTTTCGAATCGTGACGCGGTCGCCGACGGTAACTTTTGCGTTGTATCTTATGAATGTGTCAATCCGAACAGTGTCGGCGGTGGCGCCGTCCAAGATGTTTGCTTTCCAAACGCGGGCAACTGTCTTTCTTTCGCCTTCGATTTCGACGGGTTCGCCGACGGACAGATCCAAAGAATCCATCGCTTCCTGCGCCAGCGGAATGATTCCTTTGCCGAAATCATCGGTCGGATAAACTTTTTCGACTTCCATCTGCAATTCGTCGGCTTTTACCGCCTTTTTGGGGGCGGCAGGAATCTCCGGCTCTTCAAATTCGATAATCATATTATTCTTTTTCATAAAGTTTCCCGCTCAATTTTTGCTGCCGTTTCCGTTTCTAAAAACATCCGCGGCATTTCCTGTTTGGTAATGCTTCTATAAATGCGCTCGTTATAATTTATTTCTTTCGTATCTTTTTTTGCAGGAATCCTTTTGAAAAAAATACATTTGAAATGAGATGATTCTTCTAAAAACGGGCAGGGATTGAATCATTTAAAAATCGGGCTGTTCGCGCGCGGCGGTATGCGTCGGAACAGGAAAACAAAAAATGCCGGAAAAAAGAAAAACGGGAGCGAAAAACGGGAGCGAAAAACGGGAGCGAAAAACGGGAGCGAAAAGCCGGGCAAATAAAAAAGAATGAAAAGAATCAGCTGTGCGCCGATTCGTGTGTTTCGTGAGCGGCCAATTGTTCCATGACAACCAATTGTTCTTCTTTCATGTGCTGAACGAATTCAACGGCGGGAACGTCCAAAGTAATCTGCCCGTCGCGGATTGTGATAACGCGATCGGTTTGAACCGCCAATTCGTTGTTGTGCGTAATCATGATGATGGTGGAGCCGCTTTTGTTCAGCTCGCGGAAATAATCCATGACTTCGACGCTGGTTTTGGAGTCGAGATTTCCGGTCGGCTCGTCCGCGAGGAGAATCGCGGGATCATTAATTAAGGCGCGGGCGACTGCGACACGCTGACTCTGACCGCCGGAAAGTTCTGACGGCTTGTGCTTCATGCGGTCTTCCAGGCCGACCATTTTCAAAAGGCCTTTTGCTTTTTCCGGATAGTTGATGCTTTCTTTTTTGCTGGCGTAAGACGGAAGCATCACATTTTCGTAAGCCGTGAGCCTCGGGATGAGATTAAACTGCTGGAAGATGAATCCGATTTCCATGCCGCGCAAATGCGCCAGTTCGTTGTCGTCCAGCTGATTAATGTCCTGGCCGTTAACGGCAATAACGCCGGAAGTCGGGCGGTCCAGACAGCCGAGCAAGTTCATCAGCGTACTTTTGCCGGAACCCGACGGGCCGACGATTGCCACGAAATCACCTTCATAAACCTGAAAATTAACGCCTTTCAAAATGGGAACTTCTTCGTGACCCAAATAATAACTTTTGTAAACATCGCGGACATCGACGACGACTTTTCGGGAATCGGCTGTTTTTTCCAAAAGAATGCACCTTGTTTATTAATTTGATTTAATTTTATAATGATGATAGATGGAGTGAACACAATTGATTTAAATCTATCTCAATGTGAACCGGATTTAAAAAGAAAAGTTGACAATACAAAAAATGAATAGCAATACAAAAAATGAATGAAATGCAAGAAGAAGATGAAGAAGAAAGAAAACAAGAAAGAGAAGATGAAGAAGAAAGAAAACAAGAAAGAGAAGATGAAGAAGAAAGAAAACAAGAAAGAGAAGATGAAGGAGAAAGAAAACAAGAAAGAGAAGAATGAAGAAGAAAAAATAAGAAAGAGAAGAATGAAGACATAAGAAAAAGAACAGAGATATAAGAAAGAAGAGAAGAAAGCAAACAAAGACCTGAGAGAATATAAGAAACAGATACGAGAGTATAATTAGATATACATGAGATAGTATATATAAAAGTAAAACGATATTAATAATTGATCAGTAAACTGTTTAATAAAATAAACAGGAGAAATAATAAATGATTAAAAAACCCGTTTTAAAATTATTGAATGAACAAATCAACAAAGAATTTTACGCCGCCTACCTTTATTTAGGCATGTCCTCCAAATGCACGGAAATGAGCCGCGACGGCTTTGCGCAGTGGCTTCGCGTTCAGGCTGAAGAAGAAATCGAACACGCGATGAAAATTTATGATTTCCTCCACGAATCCGGTGAAAACGTCGACCTCCTTCCGATTGACAAGCCCGCGCTCAAAGGAAAAACACTCCTTGACTTTTTCAAACAGGCTTACGAACACGAACAACTGGTGACCGCTTCCATCAACAACATTATGGATGTCGCCGTCAAAGAAAAGGACTATGCGTCCCAAGTCTTCCTCCAGTGGTTCGTCACCGAACAAGTCGAAGAAGAAGACCAGACATCCAAGATTGTGGCTGACTTAACATTTGCCAAAAACGATGCCGCCGCAATTCTCGCAATCGAGAAAAAACTCGGTAAAAGAGAAGACGACGACTGAATTATCAAAAAACGTTAACATCAAAAACACGAACAACAAAAAACGCTGATAATAAGAGAGCAGGCAAGATTTAAAAAACGTTTGCCTGCTGTTTTATTTAATTTAGTATTTATTTTTGCATTTATTCTTGTATTTTAATTCTGTATCAATTCAGTGTTATTTTGCTTTCAATATTTATTTTTAAAAACGATTTCATCCAATGCTTTTCTCTCAGCAGTTCCCGGATCGGATTCATCCAAATGTCCGACCGCAACGACGGCCGTCAATTCAAAACTTCCCGGTGCATTTAAAATTTTTGAAACGCTCTCCTTGTTTTTCAAAATTTCACCCAGCCAGACCGCCCCGAGTCCCAGAGAATGCGCGGAAAGCAGAATATTTTGAATGCTTGCGCCGATTGCCATCAAATCTTTATCGCGGTTGTAAGAGGCATCCGTGTCCAAAAAAACGGCGATTAACAGCGGCGCCGACGCAACAATATCGGAATAATGCGTGAGTTCGGAAAGCCGCCGTCCGATTTCGCGGTCATCAACAACAATAAACCGCCACGGCTGATTGTTCAAACCCGACGGCGCGAATCGGGCGCATTCAAGCATTGTTAAAACCGCTTCATCCGAAACGGAATCGGCCGTATATTTGCGGACGCTTCGGCGGGAACAAATGGTTTCAATCGTTTCAATCGTTTCAATTATTTCATTTTGAATCAAAAAAACACATCCTGAAATTAAAATGTCAAATAAAGATGTCAAAAAAATATCAAAAAAATATTCAATTATCGGCTGTTTTTATTTCAGAATAATATAAATAAGTTTGACCGTAAATAGTGATTGGGAAATCAGGGAAAGGATTTTACAAACGACAGAAAATTTAGAGTTAGAGGATTAAATTATGGCAAACAATTATTGTTCCAATTGCGGAGAACCGCTAAAAGAATTCGCGCTCGTCTGTTCTCAATGCGGCATGCCCGTCAAGAACGAAAAAGCGCAGGAAAACGCGGAAAATACTGAAAAATCAGAAAAATCGGAGTCACAAACATATTCCGAAGACACCTCAAAGGCTGAACAGGCCGAACAGGTTTATGACAAAGACATTCCGAAAAACACGATGAAAAAAGAAAAAAATACGTTTTTCGCATTGATTTTATCATTCATCATCCCGGGTCTCGGGCAAGTTTACAACGGCAATTTCTGGAAAGGCGTCGGCTTTATGATTGCCGTCCCGCTCGGAACACTTTTCTTAATCGTTCCCGGAGTTGCCATTTGGATTTGGGGCATGTATGATGCCTATACCGATGCCGATAAAATCAACAACAACGAATTGCCTTACAAAGAACCGACCGTTTGGGAAATTATTATATTCCTGTTGCTTCCGATTCTCTTTTGGGTTGCTTTGGCGTTTATTGCAATTGCCTTTTTCATGCTTATTGCAATTCCGGTTGCAATAATCGCTTGAAAATAAAAGTAATGAGAACAGAATGAAAATTAAACTGAAACAGATGCAAAAATGAAAAAACGGATTGAAAAACAATTCAATCCGATTCGTTTTAAAAAACAGAGTTTATGAATATAACACATAAATGATATTATTTTTCCGTTTGTTTTTCATTCATTCTTACTTTTTCATTCATTTTTCCAGCGTTTCAATTCGGGGAAATATTTCTGCATCATTTCGCGTGCCGTCTCCTCCGTCATGCCTTCGTTTGCAGAAACCATATGCGGAACGCAAATTTCAATCATTTCTTCCATTGTCGCGTCGGGTGCGGTAAAAGCGCCGTCTTTGTAGCAGTAAACACAGTAATCTTCGCTTTTGCTGCCGTCGGCTTCTGTTCCGTTAAATTCGCCGGTTTCGTCTAAAGGCATTGCGCAGCACTGACAAAAAATCATGTTTTCGGGGATTTCGGATTGTTCCATAATTTGATCACCATTCGGGTTTTGAATTTTTGAATATTTTAGATAAATTAACAAGTTTAAGAATATATTTAGATTTTTCAGAACGATACGGATCCTGCATCTTCCTGTGAAGCAATAACATCCGCTTCTTTGACATGAATTTCATAAATGTCAAGGAAATTTCCGACCGCTTCAAACATTTCCGCAAGGCTCGGCGTTTGTTTCAAGAACATGTCTTTGACATCGTTCAGCGACAAATCGCTCTTTTGAACAACAGAATTGTGCGAGCGGACATGCGGAACATCATCGTGTGATGCGGGAATTGTTGTGAAAGCCGCTTTCTCATTTTCCGTGAGTTCGGCAATTTTATTGCTTTCGCTGCTTGTTGAGAAATAAAGAACGGAAGGATTATTTTCATCGAAACAATAATTGACGATTCGAACATTCGGGCTGTTGTTTGCGGAAGTTGACAAAGCAATGATTCCGCCTTCCTTTAAAATGCGATTGTAAGCCGGTAAGTATTCCATAAAAGTTCATCCTGCTCATAGGAGCATCAGAAAAAAGAAGACAAAGTAAATAAAGAAGCGGAACGCGGTGAAAGTAATCAGCCGATATCAAAAATGAAAAGAAATTGAGTTAATAAAAATATCAATGCAATTTCTAAAGTTGTTTTTGAATTAAATCAACATTGACAAAGATTATTTTTTTCTTTTGGCGATGTGCCTTTAAAACATTTTTTGCATGACGAATAAGCTTTTTTTGATCTTTTGAACGAAGTTGAACGCTTTTTTGAGTAAAAACATCAATATAAATATCAGAGAGATATGATTCAACCACAGGAAACATATTTTGAATTAGAAAAGCTCTTTCTTGACCAAGAAAATCACAAAAATAAATTGTATTACAATACCCGTACTTATCACACTTTTTTTGATATTCGGACTTATACTTTTCAACTTTTGAAGAAACAGGAACCAGCCATAACAGCTTAGAACACTTTGAATCTGGAAAAGCAAAAAAACAAGGACGATCATGAAAAGTTCCCGATAAACTTTCTTTGTTTTTCATCAAATAAGGATCGGAAAAATCTTCAAAATATTGATTAGATACGAAATAAAACTGACCACTCATAAAATCACCTTAAAGGTTGTAAAAAATGAGAGATCGGCCAGTTTTTAAAATACCGATAAATTTGATCCCGGCGATTTATTTACCCCGCATGCCGGTAAGCGGAGAATATTTGGTCCCGACCATTTTTCAACCCCGCCGTCGGTAAGCGGAGAATATTTGAGCAAAATCAGAAATTTTGCTGCAAATTAATCATTTCCATTATCTTATAAAAAATTGTCGAAATTGTAAAAACAAAATTCAAAAATGAAAAAGAAAAGACTGAAAAATCAGTCTTCATCAATGCCTTTGTTGAGCCACGGAATCTTGGAACGGATTTCTTTGCCGACGATTTCGATTTCAAGTTCGCTTTCGTGGCGTTCCATTGCTTTCAAAGTCGGGTGGTTGACCAAGCCTTCCAAAATGAATTCTTTGGCAAATTCGCCGTTTTGAATGCGCATGAGCGCTTCATACATCGCGTCTTCGGATTCTTCGTTGATGACACGCGGGCCGACGGTCATGCCGCCGTATTCTGCAGTGTTCGAGACGGAGTACCACATCTTTTCAAGACCGCCTTCGTGAATCAAGTCAACGATTAACTTCAATTCGTGAACGGTTTCAAAGTAAGCCATTTCGGGCTGGTAGCCGGCTTCCACCAAAATGTCAAAAGCGGCTTTCATCAAACTGGCGGCGCCGCCGCACAAATCGACCTGCTCGCCGAACAAATCGGTTTCGGTTTCTTCTCTGAAAGTTGTTTCATAAACACCGGCGCGCGTGCAGCCGACGCCTTTGGCGAACGCGAGACCGATTTTCTTGGCGCTGCCGCTCTTGTCCTGATAAACAGCAACAAGACCGGGGACACCGATACCTTCGGAAAATGTTCTTCTGACAATGTGACCGGGGCTTTTGGGCGCGACCATGAAAACATCCAAATCCTGGCGCGGAACAATCTGGTTGTAGTGAATGTTAAAACCGTGAGAGAAAGAAAGCGCTGCGCCCTGTTTCAAGTTCGGCTCGATTTCGGAATAGTAAAGCTTGGACTGCGCTTCGTCGGGCGCCAAAATATGAACGATGTCGGCCGCTTTCACAGCGTCCGGAACTTCCATCACTTTCATGCCGTCGGACTCAGCTTTTTTCCAGCTGCGGCCGCCCTGTCTTAAACCGATGACAACATCAAGGCCGGAATCTTTCAAATTCATTGCCTGAGCGTGTCCCTGACTGCCGTAACCGATAACGGCAATTGTTTTTCCTTTCAATACATTCAAATCTGCATCTTTGTCATAGTACATTTGTGCCATAATTTAGCTCCTGAATATGTAATAAAAATGAAACTTAAAAAATAATCAAATAAATAATTCAAATAATAATGAATTAAACTGAAAAAATGCGGAAAACTCATTAAGCTTTCGATTCACTTTTTCAGCCTGTCATTGAAATTTATTTCTCAATTTATTTCTCAATTTATTTCTCAATTTATTTCTCTTTTGAAATGTCCTTGGGCCCTCTCAAAAGACCGACTTTTCCGGTGCGTGCAAGCTCCTTAATGCCGAACGGGCGAAGCAATTTTTCAAGCGCGGAAATCTTTTCGCTGCCGCCGGTGATTTCAATCATCATCGTATTGGCGCCGACGTCCACCACTTTGGCGCGGAAAATTTCAACAATCTGTAAAATGTCGGCGCGGGTTTCGGATGTTGCCGCCACTTTAATGAGCGCAAGCTCGCGGTCGACATATTCTTCCTTGCTTAAATCAACGACTTTGATGACTTCAATCAGCTTGTAAAGCTGCTTAATCACCTGCTCAATCACGGCATCGTCGCCGTAAACGACAATCGTCATTCTGGAAACATCCGGATCTTCCGTCATGCCGACGGCCAGACTGTCAATGTTGTATCCGCGGCGCGCAAAAAGAGCGGCGACACGCGTCAAAACACCGTAATGATTCTCAACCAGAATGGAAAGCGTGTGGGACTGCATTTCAGTCATTTAAATCCCTCCGTACTTTCTTTCATCCACCAATTCATTGATGGAAGCACCTGCCGGAACCATCGGGAACACATTTTCACCGCGGTCGACGCGAACGTCAATGACTGTCGGGCGGCCGGATTTGACGGCCGTCTGAACCGCTTCTTTAAGCTCTGACTTCTTCTCGACACGAATGCCGAGCGCGCCGTACGCTTCGGCCAGTTTGACAAAGTCAACACTGTCGATGATATCGGTGTGCGAATAATGGCAGTCATAGAAGAGTTCCTGCCACTGGCGGACCATTCCCAAGTAGCCGTTGTTTAAAATCACGGAAACGACCGGAATGTCGTTGGTCACAAGCGTTGCCAATTCCTGAGAGTTCATCTGGAATGAGCCGTCGCCCGCGACATCGAAAACAACCTGGTCGGGACAGCCGACTTTCGCGCCCATCGCTGCCGGAAGGCCGTAGCCCATCGTGCCGAGACCGCCGGATGTAATCAATTTGCGCGGCTTCTTAAACTTGAAATACTGAGCCGTCCACATCTGGTGCTGTCCGACTTCCGTTGCGACAATCGCATCGGGCGCGACTTCGCAGAGCGTTTCGATCACGAACTGCGGCTTGATGGTGGAACCGTCGTCGACGTAGCCGAGCGGATACTCTTTTTTCCACTGAGCAACGCGGCTCAGCCAGTCGGATGTTTTTCCCGAAACGATTTTTTCGGAAACAGCCGGAATCAAGTCTTTTAAAACGCATTTGGCATCGCCGACAATCGGCAGATCAACCGCCACATTCTTGGAAATTTCGGCGGGATCGACATCAATGTGAATGATTTTCGCGCCGGCCGCAAAAGATGAAATTTTGCTGGTCACACGGTCGTCAAAGCGGGCGCCCACAGCAATCAGCAAGTCGGAGTCCTGAATGCTGAAATTGGCATACTTTGTGCCGTGCATGCCGGGCATTCCGATAAAGAGCGGGTGATCCGTCGGAAACGCGCCCATGCCCATCAAAGTGGTCGTAACAGGGGCGTTGATGACCTCCGCCAATTTGTATAATTCGGATGACGCATTGGCCGAGACAACGCCGCCGCCTGCATAAATCACAGGCTTTTTGGCGGCTGCGATCATTGCCGCCGCTTTCTTAATCTGCTGCGCGTTGCCTTTCACGGTCGGCTTGTAGCTGCGCAGTTCCACTTTGTCGGGATATGAAAATTTGAATTCGTTGGAGGTCGCATCTTTTGTGATGTCAACCAAAACCGGGCCGGGACGTCCCGTTGACGCAATGTAGAAAGCTTCCTTAATGCTTTTCGGGATGTCTTCCGCCTTTTGAACGAGATAATTGTGCTTTGTAATCGGAAGCGTAATGCCTGTGATGTTGGCTTCCTGGAACGCGTCGTTTCCGATGAGCGAGCTTGAAACTTGTCCGGTAAAGGCGACCATCGGAACGGAATCCATATGAGCGGTTGCAATACCGGTAACCAAATTCGTGGCGCCCGGCCCGGATGTTGCGAGACAGACGCCTGTTTTACCTGTTGCGCGGGCATAGCCGTCAGCCGCGTGGGCTGCCGCTTGTTCGTGGCGAACAAGGATGTGGCGCAAGTCACAGTTGTAAATCTCGTCGTAAATGTGGAGTAAAACACCGCCGGGATATCCGAATATCGTGTCCACGCCTTCCATTTTGAGAGATTCGATGAACGCTTTTGCGCCGTTCATCTGCTCCGCAGAATTTTTTGTCATTAAAACAGCATCTCCTGTAATTTTCAGCCGGAATTCCGGCCTCTTCGATCTGAATTTGCCCGACCGGACAAATTGTTTAAAATGTTTAAATTGTGTTATGAATTTGTTTTATTTATCCGCCGCTTCGAATTGAGAAACGGCTTTTAATTTTGAATAATTTAGAATAATTTTGAACAGAATATTAAGGCATGATATTTAACGCTTGTTTTACGAACGCGGAAAAATGAACTTTAGAGACTTGAAAAATCAGAAAAGCCGCTGTTTCAAATCAGGAATGAAAGAACTGATTTCAGAGAATCAGTTCAATCATGAATTTTAAAACAGTTTCGCGCTTAAAACAATCACAAACCGCTTAAACAAGCCGGTTCATGCCGTTAATAACCGCTTCAACCGACGCTTCAATGATGTCGGTCCGAGCCCCGCGGGCGGTGACAACTTTACCGTCCTTGGACATCTTGACCGTCACTTCAACCAAAGCATCCGTTCCGCCCGTAATCGCATCGACGTGATATTCTTCTAAACCGATATCACCGACCGACGAGACAGCGCGCTGAATCGCACGAATCGCCGCGTCCACCGGACCGTCGCCCGTGTCGACACAGACTTCTTCCTTACCGTTGACTTCCAGAATAACCGAAGCCATCGGAATGGAAGGACGACCGGAAACCGCCGAGAACGACTTCAATTTGACTGTCGGCTCGCAGTGGATTTCCAAAACGGATTCCGCGATGGTCTGCAAATCGGCATCCGTGACGCGAAGGCCTTTGTCGCCCATTTCTTTGACGCGCTTAAAAATTTCCTGTTTCTGCACATCATTGGCGTCCAGCTTGAGTTCGGTTAACGCCAGCTCAATCGAACTTGCGCCCGCATGTTTTCCGAGAACGACACGGCGCGTTCTTCCGACGAATTCCGGCGAAATCGGCTCATACGACGCCGTATTTTTGACAAGGTCGTGAACATGAATGCCCGCTTCGTGCGTAAAAGAATTGCCGCCGATCAGCGCTTTGTTGGGTGAGACCGGGATGTTTGTCAGCTTACTGACCAAACGAGAAACCTGATACAGATTTTCGGTTTTAATGCCCGTATCGGCGCCGTAAAGGTGTTCCAGCTGAACAATCACTTCTTCAAGCGCCGCATTTCCGCTGCGCTCGCCAATACCGTTAATTGTCAGATGTCCTTCTGCCGCGCCCGCTCTGAAAGCTGCGACCGTGTTGGCCACCGCCAGACCGAAATCGTTGTGGCAGTGAACGCTGACAGGCGCGCCTGCCGAGAACGCAAGCTCGGAGAAAATGTTAAAAGTTTTTTCCGGCGTCAGCATGCCGACCGTATCGCAATAGCACAGGCGGTCCGCACCGTGCGCAACGCCGCTCGCGTAAAGGTCTTTTAAAAACTTAAAATCAGCACGAGAAGCATCTTCGGCGCTGAATTCGACAATCAGGCCGTGAGATTTCGCGTATTCGGCAACACTGCCCGCCATTTGCAGAACATCTTCCCGATCTTTTTGATCAAAGATATCTTTCTTCAATTTTGTTTCAATATGAAGATTGGAAGACGGAACGACCAAATGAACGGAGTCGACATCACATTCGAGTGCCAAATCAATATCGTCCGTACGCATACGGCAGTAGCTGCAGATTTCTGCATTCAGCCCGAGTCCGGCAACCGCTTTAATGGCCGCGCGCTCGCCGGCAGATGTCACTGCGGATCCCGCTTCAATAACGTGAACACCTAAATCATCCAAAGCTGTTGCTATTTTTATTTTGTCGTCTGTACTTAACGCCACGCCCGGAGTTTGTTCACCGTCACGAAGCGTTGTATCAAGGAAACGCAGATTTTCGAATAATATAATCCCCTCTTTTTACAATGAATACAATCTGTCTTTTCATCCTGATTTGGAACAAATGCGATGCAAATGCCGACGCAAATGTCAGACATCAGCAATGAAAAGCAAACAAGACTGAAAAATCGTTTATCGGTTAAATATGTTTTCATATATTTGTCATTGTTTATCATGACAGAAAGGCACATGACAAACAATCAGATTTTCTTCGGAAAAATGATAGATTTAAATATATTCTATAAAATTAGAGAGAAACATGTTTACTGCAACAGTTACGCCCAGTTTCGGAGAAGTGGACGGTCTCGGCCACATCAACAACACAGTCCTTGCGCGCTGGTTTGAGATGGCAAGAAACCCGATTTTCCGTCTGTTTGAGCCGAATCTGAATTTATCCCACGACGTTTGGCCGCTCATTATGGCATATACCGATTTTAATTTTGTCGGCGAAATGTTTTTTGAATTCGATGTCGAACTCCGCACATACGTTGAGAAAATCGGCACAAAATCTTTTACCGTTTATCACGAAGCATGGCAGGAAGGACGCCTCTGCACCTACGGCCGGGCCGTTATTGTTCACTATGATTTTAAAGCCGGCACGACAACGCCGATTCCGGAAGAAAAAAGAGCGATGCTTGCGGAACATATGGTTCCCGAGGGTGTTGCTCAGGGAATTAAGAATTGATTTTATTTCCGATTCAATTTTGAATTATGAAAAATAAACAGCACGGTTGAAAAAACCGCGCTGAATCCTTTTTATTGCGTAACAAGACTCATTAATTTCTCATAATTATCAACAGCATGATAAATGACAGAATCGGTGCTGATTGTTTTAAAATGTTCAGTTGCGCAATGAATTTTTGCTTTTTCAATACTGCGCAATTGTAATGTCGATAAAGAACCTTTGGTTTCAGCAACAAAATAAATATGCTTCACCATTCCTTCGTGGAAAGCAATCGCCCAATCCGGACTGTATTTTCCGACAGGCGTATTGATGTAGAACCCTTTCGGTAATTTAACATAAACTGCAACTTCTTTGCTGATATCAATATTTTCCGCAAAAGTGCGTTCGGTATCGGAATCATAGAGAAGGTGATCAAACAGATGTCTTTTTGTTTCCATTACATTGACACCAAGCTGTCCCCTCATTGTTGATTCTGTGAGGATTTGCGTATCATAAACAGAATCAATTTTATTATAGGTGATATGCTGGATAATGATGGTTGCTTTTTGTTCGTTAATAAGTGCAGATGCACGAATAATAAACTCTTCGGGATTGTGAGCAAACTGATCAAACACTTGTTTTTCAATTCCTTGTAAAATATTGACAATCGCTTTTCGAGTCAGACCGGTTTCGGAAACAACTTTTCCGACAAGATCATATTTGACCGATGAATTAGAAGCGGTTTTAACATTGTATGTTGCGCGGCTTTCGCGAACAAAGGAATCACCAAGTGAAAGCTGTTCTTTTGATTCGATATCATTCATACTTCCGCTTTCAACATTGAAAAAGATTGAAGAAACGTGAAGATTTTTATTGAGCGAAGAAATTGATTTTTCAATGAGTTCCTGTTCGTCGAAATCAACCGTATAAACAGATTTGACATTAATACGCGACCACAATTCTTTGAACTCTTTGCTGCTCAATTTATCTGTATTCAAACTCAGTTCGACATTATTTTTGAATGCATTTTCAAGACCCAAGCCGCGGCTGTCGTAGACGGAATCCAAAACGGCAATAATGGCATCTTGATATTCGGCAACTTCCTCATCGAAAACAAGTGCATCATTCTTTTTAGCTTCAAAATAATCATCTGTTAAAACACCTTTTTTAACATATTTATTTCCGATAAGACTTTCATAAACCATTTGAGCCAGTTCGACATCAACCACTTGTTCATCACCGTTTTCATTTCTGAAAACTTTATTTTTGAACAAATCGACTGTCACCGCGCGCGGGCGATCGGCAACGGCTTCGGCGATTTCTGTTTGAAGCCCTTTTGAGAAGGATTCATAACTTTCGTTTGCGATAACGGTTAAAACATTTATGTTGTGAACATCTTCGCCTAATACGTTTGTATCCATACGCTCGCCGCTTTGATTAACTGACAAACGTAAACCGCGACCGACTTCCTGGCGTTTTCGAACATCGCTGCCGCTTTGTTTCAGTGTACAAATTTGGAAGACATTCGGATTGTCCCAACCTTCGCGAAGAGCCGAATGAGAAAAAAGAAAACGAACAGGCTCGCGTCTGTCAAGCAGCTGTTCTTTGTTCTTCATAATTAAATCATATGCGTCAGCATCATCGGAGGTTCGTTCTTTTTTGTCGCCGAGTTTGCTGTCAATCATGCGGTTACTTTTTTTATCAATCGAAAAATATCCGGCATGCGTTTGACCGGCAGAAATTGTTTTTAAATATTTGACATATTCATCTTCTTCGGATTTCATCAAATTTTCAACAATGACTTTGTATTCTTCTTCAAAAATGTCGGCATATTCACCGTTAAAAGGACCGGATTCGTTATATTGTTTATATTTGGCGACTTCATCAATAAAGAAGAGGGAAAGAACTTTGATGTTTTTATAGAAAAGCTGTTTCTCGCGCTCCAAATGGGAAAGAATTGTCTCACGAATTTGAATGCGGCGAAGCTGATCTTCGTTAACTTCTCCGATGACATCGCCGGCAAATAATTTAATGCCGTTTGTAAATTCAATTGAACTGTCTCTGCCGTCAATTCGAAGAACCGTAAACCCATCTTTGTATTCATTCAATTCACCCGAGTTAGAATAAAGATTGAAGTTTTCATTGACGGTACGTCGTACTTTTCGAACGCCGGTTGTACCTTTGACTTCAAATTCAATCGTTGCAGTCGGATTTCCTTTAGACAGGTTTAATCCTTCCAAATAAACGTATCCTTCTGTTGCTGTTCCGCCGGTTACCGTAATGCCTTTGACGGAGATTTTTTTAACAAGCTTTTTGTTGTAAGCTTCCATCGCGTCAAGGCGATAAATCATGTTATAAACGCTGTCTTTTTTGTGCGTCGCCGAATATCGAAGCGTGATGAGAGGATTGAATTCAGTCAAAGCTTTTTTAGTAGTTGCGCCTTCAACTGATTGTGGTTCATCAATAATCAAAATAGGATTTGTTTTGGCAATAATATCAATGGGCTTGCGGCTTCTAAATTCATCAAGCTTTCTGTGAATACGGCGTGCATCTTTTCCTTTTGCGTTAAACGCCTGTGAATTGATAATCATGACATTGATTGCGCTGTCGGATGCGAACCTGTCAATTTCGGTTAATTGAGAAGAGTTGTAGATGAAATACCGGATTTTTTTGCCGTATTCTTCAGCAAAATGATCTTCCGTCATTTGGAAAGATTTGTAAACGCCTTCGCGGATGGCAACACTCGGAACAACGATGATGAATTTGCTCCAACCGTAGCGTTTGTTGAGCTCATACATTGTTTTAATGTAAGTATAAGTTTTACCGACACCGGTTTCCATTTCAACCGTCAGATTGTATCGGCCTTCTAAAGCTTTAGAGGGTTCAATTTGAAACTCGCGCTGAATCTTTTGAAGATTTTCCAAAATGATATTGTCATTCAATTGCGGAACAATCCGTTGGTTTCCAAATCCGGTCATTTCCTGACCTTCAATAATTGTTGTTTGTCCTTTTGCAAGAACGCCTTTATCCATCATGTAAGACGGCGTCAAATATGGCTGCCCTGCAAAAACATCACAAACCGCCTTTGCCGCATCCGCCTGAAACTTTTGGTGCTTAAATTGTAATCTCATCAAAGATTCCTCTTTTCTTTACCGATTTTTTTGATATCCTGATTTAATATGTCCATGTCAGATTCATGTTCTAATTCATGACGGTGCTGTTCATATTTTTGAAATTCTTGTTCAGCCGTTTGCTTTGCATCTTCAGCAGAAATTTTCCCGGGATTGTCTAACACTTCTCGTCCCGTAAAAAGTAAAAATTCATCCAATTTTTTTTCCCAATCAGCCATATACATCGGGATATTCCGCCGTGCTTGATCTTCGGCAAAATCCAAATACATTGTAACCAATCGATTCAGATTCTCAATTTCTTCTTGATTCAAATAATTCTTAGCTGTATCGACATCGGTTTTACGGACGACAGCTCCTTTAAAATTTGTCAGTCCCATATTCGGTTTTGAAGAATCCGCGCGTTCGGCAATGAGTTCTGCGGCTGTATGCCCGTGAATGCTGTAATGCATTTTGTTTTGCGCTGTTGCAAAAAAAACTTGTGCTTGTTTTGCTTTTGAATCATAATCAACGGAAGTTGCAAAGATTTCTCGTATTTTGGAGTAGAACCTTTTTTCAGATGCGCGAATATCCCTGATACGCTCAAGCAATTCATCAAAGTAATCTCCTCCAAACGGTTTTGGATCTTTCAAACGTTCGTCATTTAAAGCAAACCCTTTTCGGCTGTATTCCGTTAATACATTTGAAGCCCAATTACGGAAATGAACACCGACATGCGATCTGACACGATAACCGATTGCCAGGATCATTTTAAAATTGTAATGTTTAATCGGGCGTTCGACTTGCCGGCCGCCTTCGTTTCGAACTATCAAGTAATCCTTTATAGTTTCTCTTGCATCCAGTTCTCCGTCAGAGTAAATATTTGTAATATGATAACCGACATTTTGGAGTGTTGTTTGATAAAGCTGAGAAATGCTTTTCTGGCTCATCCAAACATCATCATCTTCAAAATAAACATCGATTTTTGTATCTCCGCTTTCATTTTGATAAATGAGAATGTTTCCGATTTCTTCAGCTTTATCGTCCATTTTAATCCCTTTAAATGACTTTTACCGTAGTATTGGGTGCCATTAATTTAAAGATTTCTTCAACATTAATCTTCTCGGGACTGCTTGAAAAACTGCTGTCTCTGAACACAACCCTCAAAGGCTGACGTTTTGCAATTTCCTTAACAACTGCTTCACTGACTTTATCGGCAAAACACGCCATTAAATCGCCGTCATTATAAGTATGAACGGTGACACCGTCAATTTCTTCCGTTTTATGTGATTGCGAAAGCGGCAAACCCCAATCCAACAAACAGCCGTAAAGCAAATCCATATCGTTGCGATCATCTTTAATATTGGATTCTGTCAAAGAAAGCAAATCTTGAGTGTAAGCGCCGGCAGCATAATAAACATCTTTCATATTGCTGTCGTCTAATTTGAGAACGCGAAAACCAATGTCTAAACTTTCGATATTTTCTTTATCTTTGTTTTCTTCTTTGATTTTCTCGCCGGCGCGGCGAATGCGTTCTTTTCCGATTTCACATACGGTATTATAACCTGCTGCGTACGCTTCAGAACTTTCATCAATTTCAGGCAACTGAACCAGAATGAATTGGCGGTTTCCGCCGTCTTCAGCATTCAACTGCATGACGGCATGAGCCGTGGTAGCGGAACCCGAAAAGAAGTCAAGAACGATGTCATTATCCGTTATACTTGTTTTAAGAATGCGTTCTAAAAGTGAAAGCGGTTTTTGACCGTTTTCAAAGAATCCTTTTTCCAATAATAATTCTTTATTCAGATTTATAGTGGAGAGGTCAAGCCATAAATCCCCCATATATGACTCCAAATATTTAGATAAAAATAACATTTCTTTATCGTCCCATTTTATAACTTCGTTCCCGTCGTTATTTATCAAAGCACATACAGAAGGCGCACCAGGATTCTTTTTCAAGAAATTGGTTATTGTCACGCTGTTCGTTCTGTAAACCGTTCGGGCCGCGTTTTTTAACTTCCACTGATCAATCTCGTCATCCGAACATTGAATGTTATTTTTTTTGAAATAATCTTTTAAGGGAATAATATTCCATTTCTCCGGAACATCTTCCAAATTTTCGATAACATTTGAATAATATTTAAGATAGTTTGACAGATCATCATTGACCTTCGTCGTTTTTGGAATTTCTAAATCCGTATTGAACCGATTTTTACCGTATATAAGCAAATATTCTTTCGTTTTCGGGAATTTTTTAAGATGTTTCATTTTTAGTCCAGACAATTCACTCATTTTGACAACGATTGTATTAATAAAATTATTATTCCCGAACACTTCATCACATATTTTTTTTAAATTTTCCTGTTCATTATCATCAATACTGATGAAAATAACACCATCGTCCCGCAATAAATTCCTGGCCAGCACCAACCGAGGATAAATCATTGAACACCAATCCGAATGAAAACGTCCGTTCTTTTCGGTGTTTTTAAACATTTTATCGCCGTTTTCATCATAAACACCCGCTTCTTCTTCATGTTCATCTAAACTTTGTGTAAAATTGTCCCGATAAATAAAATCATTCCCCGTATTGTACGGCGGATCAATATAGATCATTTTCACTTTTCCCAAATAACTTTCCTGCAAAAGTTTCAAAACATCTAAATTATCGCCTTCAATGTACAGATTTTCAGTAGAATCAAAAGATTTGCTTTCTTCAGGACAAGGCCTTAAAGTTTTTCGAATCGGTTTTCCTGCTTCCATCACAGCTTCTTTTTTGCCGACCCAAGTAAATTCATAAGCTTCATCATCGGCGACGTCGTCACCCAAAAGAGTTCGTAAAAGGTCAAAATTAATAGCACGTTTCAGTGTCGACTGTTGCGGATTCCCCCCCCCCATATGATTTTTCAGTAACGACTGATGGGAAGAGTGCCGCAATTTTTTTGATGTTTTCGGATGTTATATCGGGTGATTCAAATTTCATTTTATCCATTTATAATTCCTCAATTTTAAATTCTGAATAATTTTCATAATAATAACTCACATCTATGCCTTTCATGAATAATTCACGTTCATTGATTTTGTCGGCCAAGGCGTTTTTTAGAAGCGTTTTGATTTCAAGATCGTTGACAGGACTTCTTTCCATCGCTGAAAGATAATCATTTTTGTCAATCAGATTCCAGTCAATAACGTTCTTGATTTCTTTTTTCAAAATCAAATCCAACCAAATACGCGTTGCTCTTCCGTTTCCTTCACGAAACGGATGAGCAATATTCATTTCAACATATTTCTCAATAATTTCATCAAAAGTCGTTTGCGGCATTTTGTCAATATAAATTAAAGATTGCTCCAAATACATCAGCGGCGCAAATCTGAAATTTCCTTTTGAAATATTGACATCGCGAATAACGCCCGCGAATTCATAAATATCGTTGAACAAATAATGATGAATTTGTTTTAATCCTTCAAATGTTCCGACTTCAATTTCGGAAATATTGCCGCTGTCGTAAAGGCGTTTTGCATTTGTTTTACTGATCCGCTCCTCTTCTCGATTCAATTCGATTTGGTTTGTAATTCCCAATTTGTTTTTAAGAACGGTCATTTCAATACACCCTGATTTTTTCAATTTCAATTCATTGCAAAGACATTAAACGATTACAAAACTTTTATTGTAGTATTGGGTGCCATTAATTTAAAGATTTCTTCCACGTTGATTTTCTCGGGGCTGCTTGAGAAACTGCTGTCACGGAAAACGACTCTTAACGGTTGGCGTTTTGCAATTTCCTTAACAACTGTTTCACTTACCTTTTCAGCAAAACATGCTATTAAATCACCGTCATTGTAAGTATGAACAGTAACGCCATCGATTTCTTCCGTTTTATGTGATTGTGAAAGCGGCAAACCCCAATCCAACAAACAGCCGTAAAGCAAATCCATGTCATTCCGATCATCTTTAATATTGGATTCCGTCAAAGAAAGCAAATCTTGAGTGTAAGCACCGGCAGCATAGTAAACGTCTTTCATATTGCTGTCATCTAATTTGAGAACACGGAAACCGATGTCCAAATTTTCGATATTTTCTTTGTCTTTGTTTTCTTCTTTGATTTTGTCGCCGGCGCGGCGAATGCGTTCTTTTCCGATTTCACAAATGTTTTTGTAACCGGCTTTGTAAGCTTCGGAATTTTCATCTGTGGTTTCAGGTAATTGAACCATGATGAATTTGCGGTTGCCGCCGTCTTCAGCGTTGAGTTGCATGACAGCGTGAGCGGTGGTGGCGGAGCCGGAGAAGAAATCTAAATAAATACCAGTATTACCCGAAAGTAATCTTAAAAGGTATTTAACTAATTTTGATGGTTTAGGATAACTAAATATTCCTTGTTTAATTAAATCTTGAATTTCTTTATTTCCATCCCGTGTAAACCCAACTTCTGTAAGAATACTCCGTGGCTTTACTTGATATTCTTCACCATTTTTATAAAGATACATTTTCGTAAAAACATTCCATTCTCCTTTAGAATTCTTCACAAACTCAATTTCACCTGCAGAATTAGCAGCATCAAAAGTTTCGCGTGACCAACGCCAAATAGTTGGAGGATAAAGTTCTGTACCATCGGGACAAACAATGCCGTATTTTAAATTTGGTCTATTTGTATCAATACCTTTTTGATGTAAATTTTTCAGCTTATAAGGTCCATATTTGTCAAAATTGTTATCTATTAATTTAAACTGACTTCTTTGATCATCAGTCATAGGCATAAACCATTTTTCTTGAAAAGAAAGATTTTTTGCATATATGAGAATATATTCATGATCTATTGCAATATATCTTGAATCGGACCCACCGCCACTTTTTTTCTTCCATATCAGTTGAGAGATAAAATTGGACTCACCAAAAATTTCATCCGACATTTTTTTTAGATTGCTAATTTCTCCATCATCAATCGAAATGAAAATAACACCATCTTCTGAAAGCAAATTTCTTGCCAAAACTAATCTTGGATAAATCATCGAACACCAATCAGAATGGAATCTTCCATTACTTTCTGTATTCTTAAACAATCGTTCCCCGTCTTCATCAAAAACACCTGCATCTTCTTCATATTCACTAAGATTTTGTGTAAAATTATCGCGATAAACAAAATCATTCCCTGTGTTATAGGGAGGATCAATGTAGATCATCTTCACTTTCCCAAGATAGCTCTCCTGCAAAAGTTTCAAAACATCTAAATTATCGCCTTCAATATACAAATTTTCAGTCGAATCAAAGGATTTACTTTCTTCAGGACATGGCCTTAAAGTTTTTCGAATCGGTTTTCCTGCTTCCATCACAGCTTCTTTTTTACCGACCCAAGTAAATTCGTAAGCTTCATCATCGGCGACATCGTCACCCAAAAGAGTTCGTAAAAGGTCAAAATTAATGGCACGTTTCAGCGTCGGCTGTTGTTGATTCGCCCCCCCCCCCCCATAGGATTTTTCAGTGACGACTGACGGAGCAAGAGCCGCGATTTTTTCGGCGAGTTCGGATGCAAAGTCCGATGTTTCAAAGCGCATTTTATCCATTATAATTCCTCTAATTCTTTATTTTTGAGTTTAACCTGACTGTAAAGTTCGGTTTGTCTGTTGAATTGTTTCTCTTTTTGAATCTTATTATTCAAAGCAGCGATTTCACTCAGAATTTTTTGCCGCTTGCCGTCAAGAATGACAGCATCTTTGAGCGTTTCAGGTTCTGTTTTGCCGGCATTTGTATCAAAATTTAAGCGATCACCGGCAATTTGATAAACAAAATTTTCATAAACCGAATCCATACTCAAGCCATCGAGGCGAAGATCCAATTGGCTTGGAGAAAGCCAATCCGTTTGATAATAAGTTCCGATTTTGAAAGTTCCTGCTTTTTGACTTTCTTCTTTAAAGCTGATCCGCGCTTGAATCTCATTCCGATATTCCAACAAAAATAAAATGTGGTAAGGAATGGTTTTATCAATGAGCTGAAGCACTTTTTTATCCAAATCATAACTGTTTAATTGGATATGAATGATTTCAATTTCCGAAACATAGATGCCGGTTCCGACATTCACCGTAAACGGAGAAATCTTATTTTGCCAGACAATTGAATGAACCTGATCAATAAACAATCGCTTCAAAGCAGGCGTCATAGAGGGATTGTCATAAAAGTTCTGTTTCGGAACTTTTTTACCATAAAGTGTAGTTTCCGGCAAATTCAACAACATCATCACCTCCAATCATTCATTTCGCACGACAAAGAAACAAATCAATTCAAAATCATCCAATCCCGTGATTGTCGTATTTAATGCCGATGTGCCGCCGCTTTTGAACAAACTGGCAATGTCGTTTTCTTCTTTAACACTGACAATCGAATGAATGGCGTCCTGAAGCAATTCCGATATATGGCTCATATCTTTGCCGTCCTTCGTTTCCGTATTAAAACTGCGGCACAAATCAACATCAGGCTGAGTTTGGCCTTTAGAGAGATAACGAATGGTATCAAGCATTTCTTTCGGAGAAAGATGATTGCAAATAACATTCCCGTCATCGGCCAGATAAATCATATAGAACGGATGAAGACGATTCTGATTATCAATATTGACACCGCCGTTAATATTTTTCAAAATGAAAATAACGCCGGCAGGATATTCATTTTGAGCAGAAACAACCGTATGAAGACCAAACGGCGTTTTATCCAAATCGCCGTGTTTTTGAGAATATTCAAGCAAATCCAGCCTGAACTCATTCAATCCCAAATCCATAATCGAAATTCCCGAAGACATTTCTTCAATATCAACAACTTCATCTTGTAATCGTTTAAGCTGTGCTTTTCGATATTCAAGATCACCTTTCTCTTCCGAATTAATCAAGTCATCATCGCCCGTTGAAGTCATCACCGAAATCTTCATACGCGTTTCAACCCGACTTTTGAGATTGATGTATTCATCCAATGTTAAATCCGGCCAAAAATTGACCAACTGAATCACGGCATTCTTGCTGCCGATACGATCAATACGTCCGAAACGCTGAATAATTCGAACAGGATTCCAATGAATATCATAATTCACCAGAAAATCACAATCCTGCAAGTTCTGACCTTCAGAAATGCAATCTGTTGCAATCAAAACATCAATATTGCCGTCAAAATCCGGCATCAACAAATCTTTTCCTTTAGAAAGAGGAGAAAAACAAGTCAAAACATTGTTAAAAGTCGGCTTAAACTTCGGAATTGTTGTCTTGCCGTCAATAGATCCCGTAATCAACGCTGTGTTTAAATCATATTTTTGTTTCAGATAAACACTGACATTTTCATACAAATATTCGGCCGTATCAGAAAATGCGGAAAAAACAATAACCTTCTTATTACCGACATTGATCGGATTTTCAATTTTTTCCGAAATTATTTGCAGCAACGTTTGAAGTTTCGTATCATGCTCGGGCGTTACAAGATCAGCCATTTTTCCAAGTGTTTCTAAAATATCAAAATCGTTTTGAAGTTCGGCACGCCATGTCTTATAATCCATATCATTGAGATCGATTTTGATTTTTCGGCCTGAAAAGAAATCCGTATTTTGGTCATCCAAATCAAAATCAGTATCCTCTCGAACTTCGGATGATTCAATAACGGAAATACCGCCGGCTTCAAACTCATCAATTTCAGAAATTGTTTTATGAATGAGTTTTTGAATACGTCCCAATGTCAATCGGAATGAAGAAACGGAACTTTCTAACCGTTTCAGCAAATTAATACTCATTAAACGGCGGATTCCCTCTTCGCGCCCGGAACGATTGATGTTCACGGAAGAATCTACATATTTATCAAGCTTACTCGGAAAAACATAATTTGTCGGTGTATAAACCGAAAGATTGAGTTTGACCAATTCTTCATAAATTTTGTTATAATTGACATCATGAATATCCGTCAATTGAGGGCGTAAAGAAATCGGTTTTAATCTTTCCGGAAAAGCACCAATCTCAGCCATATTATAATATTTTTCAATATGCTTGCGGGATCGAGCAATCGTTACGCTGTCCAACAATTCAAAGAAATCAAAATCCAGCATTTTAAGAAGTTTTTCGGTTGTACGTTCTTCGGGCTCCAAACCCCCCCAAAAGTTGAAAGCCCTTTGAGCATTTCGGAAAATTTCATCAACAGACTTGGAAGTATTGAGTTTGTCATTAATCAAATGCGGATTTCCTTCATAAGCAAGCTCAAGCTGGTTTTTTAAATCCGCAAACCGATTATTGACTGGTGTTGCCGAAAGCATCAAAACTTTTGTTTTAACACCCGACCGAATGACTTTGTTGAGTAAACGCAAATATCGATTTTCACGCGCATCTTTACCGGAAATTTCGCCACCGTTTCGGAAATTATGTGATTCATCAATCACAATAAGATCATAATTGTTCCAAACTAATCTGTCTAAATCCAATCCGTTTGACTTTCCTTTCTCTCTGGAAAGATCTGTATGATAAAGAACATCATACCTCAAACGATCGCCGGCAATCGGATTATTGACATAATTGTCTTTAAAAGTGTTCCAATTGTCCGATAATTTTTTAGGACAAAGAACCAAAACAGACCGATTTCTGTTTTCATAATATTTCATAACAGCCAACGCCGTAAATGTCTTGCCGAGCCCTACACTGTCCGCTAAAATGCAGCCGTTATATTTTTCAAGTTTATTAATGACAGCAAGAGCCGCATCTTTTTGGAATGAATAAAGCATATTCCAAATATTACTTTCTTTAAATCCCGTTGCTTCATTCGGCAATACATCTTCGGAAATATCTTCAAGGAATTCATTGAAAATATTATAAAGTGTAATAAAATAGAGAAAATCCGGAGAATTTTCATTATAAGCTGCTGTGATGCTTTCAATGACATCATCTGTTACGTCTTTTAAAAGAGATTTGTCATTCCAAACTTGCTCAAACATTTGAATGTATTGAGTACTTTCTTCATGAGAAATTTTAGTAACAAGATTTGTAATATGATCGCCACGCTGGCATCCTAATTCTGTTGTTGTAAACGCATTCACAGGAGAATAAGAAAAACCGGACTGTTGATTGACAACATTCAGCATTGAATTAATTGATCCACCGGTAACATTTGAACGAAATTCGACTTTTGAGCGAATCCACTCCGCACATTCTCTTGCAATCATTTTCTGAGAGAGTTCATTGCGCAGTTTTATTTCAAAATCGGTACCGTAAAGACTTCTTTCCCGATTCAGTTGCGGGATATAAAACTCTCTTTTTTCTTTCGGTGCCTTTTCGGCAACAAACGCAGGAGAAGTGAAAATAAATCTTAATTCTTCAATATTATCAAATTGTTTTTTAAGTTCTTGATAAGCGAAAATAGAAAAACAAGCGGAAGCAATTGAAATGCGGCTGTTTTGATTAACGGTAATCAAAAGATCGTCTTTCAAAGTCCTATTAACATTGTCAATAACTTCCATGTATTGTCCTCATATGCAAACTAAAATAAAAATAGTATTTACTCATCCCCTTCAACAATCGCCCCGCCGGGCTCTGTCTCTCTGAAAATCTGACCTTCGAATTTGTAAATCTTCGCGCCGTATTTCCACATCATCGGCGTTAATCCGGCTTTCACGCAAGTCTGGCAGAGAAATTCAATCGCGTCCCAGCCTTGTTCCGCTGCGACCTGCGGCAAAAGCAAACCGCGGTTTTCACCGTACTCGACCATCAAACCGTGTGTTCCGATTTTGATTTGATTGGAATAAGTTGTAAAAGCGCCTTCAACGGATTCCGGAAGTGTTAAAGTTGTGACTTCAACCGTAATTCTGGAAAAATCTTTTTTGTCAATCGGGAAGAAGCGCGGATCTTCAAAGGCTGCGGCAACCGCCGATTTCACAAGCACTTCTTTGAGCGGCAAAACCGGATAAGGATAGCCGATGCAGCCGCGCAGGTCGCCTTCTTTTTCAAGCGTGACGAATGCGCCGCGCTTTTCGGAAAAAATAATCGGAACGGAAGGCAGATCATCTTCGGAATCTTTGCCGCCCAATACGTTTTCAATCACTTTTCGGGCAAGCTTAACGGCGAGAACGCCTTCACTTTTATGAAGAATATTTTTAGACATTTTCAAATCTCCGTTTTACAAAATTTCCCGGTCGTCCGCTCCGGTTCCTCTGCTGCGCGCCGCAGCTTCCCGAAGAACTTTGATTCCCGGCAATTCCGTTCCCGACAAATATTCGATACAAGCGCCGCCGCCTGTGCTGATGTGCGAGAATTGAGAATCCATGCCGAGACGGTGGACTTCGGCGGAAATGTGACCGCCGCCGATAATTGAGAATTTGGCGTTGACCGCCGCGCGGATAATTTCATGCGTTCCGATCGCAAAATCCGGATTTTCCGAAACGCCGGCAGGACCGTTTAAAATGACGGTTCCCGCAGATTCAATCAAAGACGTGTAAGAAACGATGGTTTCAAGGCCGATATCGTTGGCCGGATAAGTGGATTTTCCCATTTCCTTAATACTTGCTTCCACCCGTTTGCCGTCAATATTCAGCGCCACATCCGTCGGATAACGGATTTTGTCACCGAATTCTTTGAGCATATTGCGGACAGGCGGAATGTAAGACGCGTATCCTAATTTTTCAATCAGATCCATGTTGGGCTGGCCGATATTAAAGCCGGCTGCCGCCAAAACAACATTTCCGACAATGCCGCTGAACAAAACCAAATCGGCGCTGCCTTTGGAAAGCACATTATTGGCAACGCGCAAAGAATCGTCTACTTTTGCGCCGCCGAGCACATAAACACAGGGACGCTCGCCGTCTAAACCGCGGTCCAGGCTGAGAATCTCGGATTCCATGATTCGGCCCGCGCCGCACGGAATGTCGCGCGTAAAGCCGACAACCGAAAGGTGCGAGCGGTGGGAAACGGCAAAAGCGTCGTTTAAGAAATAATCAATATAAGGCAGAAGCTTCTTGACAAAATAAGAATCGGCGTGTTCGTTCACGCTGCGCTCCAAAGATTCTTCGGAGTAAAAACGGACGTTTTCGAGCAGAACAACATCGCCGGGTTCCATTGCAGAAATGCAGGAACGGGCGTATGAGCCGAAAATGTCGTCGACATAACGGACTTCTTTTCCGAGAAGCTGAGACAGAACTTTTGCGTGAGACTGCGTTGTCATGAAGTCCGATTTTCCGGGGCGGCTCTGGTGCGCCAAAAGAACAACTTTCGCGTCTTTTAAGTCATTGATTGTCCGAACGTGACTTTTGATGCGCGCGTCATCTAAAATCCGGCCGTCCGGGCCCATCGGTGCATTAAAATCGACTCTTAAAAGAACTGTTTTTCCCGAAACATCAAAATCATCAATCGTAAAGAAATCTTTTGTCAACGTCAAACCTCTCGCCGTCTCTCAATTACAAATTATTGTTTATTGATTTGCCGTTTTTTGCTTGTTTGAAACGGATTTCAAACGCTATTTTCACATTTATCATTGACACAATGATTATTAAGGTTATTGTCGGCTCGGCAGAATCCGGCCGTACGTTCCGAGTATTTTCAGCCGCGCAGAACGTCCTTTAACCGCCAGAAGCGCGCCTGAAACATTCGAGTCCGACGGACTGCCTTCAAAATCAATATAAAATTGATATTCGCCCAAAGATTTTTTCGACGGCCGGGACTCGATTCGCGTTAAGTTTATGTCATAATTGTAAAACGCTTCAAGAATGTGAAAAAGCGCCCCCGGCTTATCTTGTTTGGGAGAAACAACCACAGAAGTTTTATAAAAAACGCTTCCGCTGCCGGTTTGAGAAAGAAATTCCGGCAAAATGGAAAATTCGGTGTCTGACGCGTAAGCTTTCAGAAGCGGAATCACTTCGGAACGAACCAGAATTAAAAAGCGCGTGGAATTATTCACATGGTCCTGAATCCCGCTGCAAACGGTTTTTAAGCCGTATTCGCGGCCGGCATTTTCGGAAGCGATTGCCGCATAGATGACAGAATCGGCGGACCCGTTTTTGAAACGAATTTCGGACTCCGATTCAGAATCGATTTCGGACTCCGATTCAGAATCGATTTCGGACTCCGATTCAGAATTGATTTCGGATTCGATTCCCCGGTTGCTTTCGAAACAGATTTCCGACAGCTCGGACACGCGCTGCGCCGCCTTAGACGTGCTGTCGACTTCAATCAGTTCCGCATTCTTCAAATGCGCCTGAAGGAAAGAACGGCATTGGTAAAGTCCCTGAGGATGAGAAAAAACAATATCGATTTTGTCAATTGAAAAATCAGGGTCCTTGGCGGCATTTTCGGAAACGAGAAGACAGTGGCTGACGGGAAGAATCATTTCGGCAACGATTGAAACGTCTTTTTCCAAAAGCAGATCCATGCTGACACCGACGGCGCCTTCAACGGAATTTTCAATCGGGACGAGCGCAAAATCTGATTTTTGACCGTCCGCATCCGCTTCAAAAAGCCGCATCACTGCGCTTTCCAAAGACGGGCAAAGCAAAAGTTCCGGCGTTTTACCGTCACAGACCGTTGCAAAAAGAGTACGCGCCGCAATTTCCGAATAAGAACCTGCGGGACCGAGAACCGAACCTATCATAAAAATACCGGCAGCTGTTTTTGTTTAAGATTTGTTGCTATGTTAAAGAATGATTCATAAAATATAATTGAAAAGTGAAACACGATTTAAATAAAGTGAAGCACGATTAAAATAAAATGAAAGAAAGTGAAATGGAAAGCAAGATCAGAAGCCTAAGACTTCTGTCATGCTGTAAACTTTTCCTTTCTCCTGCGCGTTAATCCACTTGGCAGCCAAAACGGCGCCGCCGACAAAGATTTCACGCGTGTGCGCCTGGTGGCGGAGCTCAATGCGTTCGGAGTTGCCGATAAACATGGCGGTGTGATCTCCGATGATGTCGCCGCCGCGAACGGCGTGGATTCCGATTTCTTTGCCGCGCGGGCAGAGGCCTTCACGGCCGAAAACCAATTCTTTGCCGCCGAGGGCTTCGCTGAGAATTTCGGCAGCGGTCATTGCGGTTCCGCTGGGCGCATCTTTCTTTTGATTGTGGTGCGCTTCGATAATTTCGATGTCGTAGTCGTCTCTTAAATATTTGGCCGCTTCTTCGAGCAATTTGAAGAACACGTTAACGCCGATGGAATAATTGGTTGAGATGACGGCGCCGACATTGTATTTGGCAATCGCCTCGTCAATTAAAGCGCGCTGCTCGGGGCTGATGCCGGTTGTGCCGATCACAAGATTGACGCCTGCGGATGCGGCGGCGGGCGCGTTAACAGCTGTTGCCGCAGCAATCGTAAAGTCGATGACAACGTCTGTTTTTGTTTCCTTCAGAACGGAAACCAAATCTTTGGAGTCGGAAACGGGAACGTCTAATTTGCCGATGCGGATAACATCGCCGACATCCTCGCCGATAAAAGCAACATCAAACGCCGCGGAAAGCGTAATTCCTTCCGTTGCCAGAATGCGCTGAATAATCAAAGATCCCATTCGGCCGCATGCGCCGATGACGGCGGCCCGGACCTCGATGCCTGATTCGCTCATTCCAAAACCCCGCACTTTTTGAGTTCGTTGGTCAAAAGTTCAAGATTCAGCGGCTGAAGCGGAACAAGCGGCAGTCTCAAAGGACCTGCGGCATGTCCGGCAAGGCCTGCTGCCGTTTTAATCGGTGCCGGGTTGGTTTCAATGAACAGCACTTTCATAAGAGGAGCAAGCTCGTAGTGGATTTTTAAAGCGTCCTGAAGTTTTCCGGCTTCGTACGCGGCAACCATCTGCGACATTTTATCGGGCAGAATGTTGGCGATGACGGAAATAACGCCGGAAGCGCCGATGGACAGCAGCGGCAGTGTCGCGACATCGTCGCCGGAGAGCAAAGTGAAATCTTCGTCTTTGGTTTTGCTGATAATTTCGGTGGCTTTGCCCATGTCGCCGGTGGCTTCTTTGATGCCGATAATATTCGGGTGTTTGGCAAGTTCCGCAATTGTGGGAACGCTCATGTCAACGCTTGTTCGGGACGGAACATTGTAAAGAATAATCGGGATGTCAGCCGAATCTGCAATTTTTTCAAAATGAGCTTTGAGACCACTTTGGGTCGGTTTGTTGTAATAAGGCGTAATCACAAGAGCAGCCGCGGCGCCCGAGTCGGCCGCATGTTTGGTAAATTCAATCGCTTCTGCGGTGTTGTTTGAACCTGTTCCGGCAATCACGGGAACAGCGGATGTTTCGACTGCGATATCTGTCACCTGCATATGCTCTGCAGCCGACATCGTTGCGGATTCACCCGTCGTGCCGCACGGAACAATCGCGGAAACGCCGCCTTTAATCGTGAATTCAATATTTCTTCTGAACCCTTCGACATCAATTTGATTGTCCGCCGTAAACGGCGTAATTAACGCGGGGATAACGCCCCTAAACTTCTGACTCATATTTTGCACCAACCTGCAATACTTGAAACTGAAACGGTTAAAGTAAAAACACGCGCCTGATGAGGAACAGAAACGCGCCGGCGTTTAGATTAAACATGAAAGTATGAATATAATACAAAACGCTGAATCAAAAATTAAAGTATAGAAGTAATTAAAATTATTGCTTGACAAAAAACCTCATGCAGAATTAAGGCAAAAAAAGAAAAGGAAATGAAAAAAAGAAAAGGAAATGAAAAAAAGAAAAGGAAATGAAAAAAGGAAACGAAAAAAGAAATCAAAGCCGAATCGAACTCAACTGCCGCCGCCGCTCGCGCGAGACGCACCGTTTTAATTCAAAATTATCCAAAAATGCAAGATGGGTTTTGCAAAAAAGAAAATAAAAAAGTAAAAGAAAAAGAAAAGCGCTTATTGCAGTTATTCTTCAATAAACGCCGTCATTTTAAGACCGGATCTTCTGTCAAAAGACCGGACGGCTTTTTCCAAATCTTCCTGAACCAAATTGTATCTTTTATCCAGAAGCGCAGACAAAACGGCTTCGCGGACAACCATTCTCAAATCCGAGCCGGTATAATCTTCCGTTTTCTTGGCGATGGCTTCTGTGTCGATATTGCCTTCGATTCTTCTTAAAATGGTGTCCAAGATATCTTTTCTCATTTCAAGTGTCGGGCGTTCGAAATCAACGATTTCGTCAAAGCGGCGCCAAACGGCTTCATCGAGTTTTTTGGTGTGATTGGTCGCGGCAATCAATAAAACGCCGTCTTCCACAAGGCTGGTGTTGTCAATCGCTTTTAAAAGCGTGTTGACGGCCTGCTTGATTGCGCCGTGTTCATCGTTTGCGGTTCGGGATGTCGCGATGAAATCGAATTCGTCAATAAACATAATACAGGGGTCGAATTTTTTGGCCAGCGCGAACACGCGGTCAATGTTTTTGGATGTCTCGCCGAGATATTGGTCGGTAATCATGGAAAGGTGAACTTCCACAATCGGAATGGACAGTTTTTTAGAAAGCGCGCGGGCAAAGGAAGTTTTACCGGTGCCGGGAGGGCCGACGAAAAGAACTTTTCCGATGTCGTAAAGGCCGATGTTTTTGAAGTGTTCTTTATTGTTAATCGCCAGTTCGATTTTCTGAAGCTCGTTTTTCTGGCGTTCCGTCAAAATCAGTTCGTCCATGGATTCGCGAACTTCTTCGGGCGCTTTGATGTAGGCAAGTTTCAGCCATTCGCGGCCGTTTCCTTTGTCTTCGGAAAGTTCTTCGATGATGGATTCGATCCATTCTTTAGAAGCTTCTTTCGGCGGATTTTTGGAAGCAGCTTCTTCGTAGCTGATGTCGCTTTCTTCGGCAATGTTGCCGTAATAATAAGCCAGAACAGGATTTTCCAGAATTCTGTCGCGGGATTCGTCTTGTCTTTTAAACCAGTCGGCTGCGGATTCCAAACTGCCTTCCGTCAGCCGGAGGTTTCCGGAATAAGTATCCAAAACGGCATAAGCGAAAGGCTTGCCGTTGACTTTAAGCGCATTTTCGACATCTTCAATTCCGAACATGTTTTTGACAACTGTTTTGTTGAGTTTAATCGGCTTAGCGACATTGCGGGTCTTTGCATCCCACAGTGTGCGGCGGATTTTGGAAGGGATATCGTTGACGATTAACTCATTTTGATCGTTGTAAATTTCAGCGGTTAAGAGTAATTCGATAACATCTAACGTTTCGGAGGAGACCATAATATCATTTTTCCTTTTGTTTTGGGGGTTGCTTGTAAAATAAGGGTTAATTTGAAAGGATAAGTTATATCGTCAATAATAATAAAATTTTGCATTTTAAATGATTGAATACATCCATTACGAATGGAAGCTTTCGTCCATTACGAATGGAAGCTTTCGTCCATTACAACTGAAAGCTTTCGTCCATTACAACTGAAAGCTTTCGTCCATTACAACTGAAAGCTTTCGTCCATTACAACTGAAAGCTTTCGTCCATTACAACTGAAAGCTTTCGTCCATTACAACCGGAAGCTTTTATCCATTACAACCGGAAGCTTTCAATTATCGTGAATGGAAGCTTTCAATGAGTTATGAATCGAGTGACGAGTTTTAGAATAAATTCAGATCAATCCGACAAATTTTTCATTCCCAAACGCTTTAAATACATTCATTCTTTAAACAAGATTTTCAATTTATGATTTTCAATTTATTACAGATTTAATACTCAATTACCGGTGTTTAACATGTCCGACATTCAAAAACTTGAACCGATTTATTCCGGCAAAGCCAAGACGATTTACACAACAAATGATTCCGGCAAATATATTGCCGAATTCCGCGACAGCCTGACGGCTTTCAACGGCGATAAGAAAAGCGAAGCGCCGAAAAAGGGCTATTACAACGCTCAGATTTCCCGCAAAATTTTCGAAATGCTTGAAGAAAACGGCATTCACACCCATTACAAAGGCATGGCGTCCGATGTTGATATGATTGTGGATATTGTTGACATCATCAAATTGGAAGTCATTGTCCGAAACATTGCCGCAGGCTCCATCACTAAAAAATACCCGATGCCCGCAGGAAAAGTTTTTGAAAAGCCGATTGTGGTTTTTGACTACAAAAGCGACGAATATCAGGACCCGATGATTAATGAAGACATCGCATACGCGCTCGGTGTTGCCGCTTACGAAGAAATGATTTATCTCAAAGAAACGGCGCTGAAAATCAACAGTATTTTGGTTCCGTATTTCGACCGGAACGGCTACCTTTTGCCGGACTTCAAACTTGAATTCGGCCGCGTGAACGGCAAAATCGTTCTCGCCGACGAAATTTCATGCGACACCTGCCGCATTTGGGACAAAGTGACCAAAGAATCATTCGACAAAGACATTTTCAGATTTGACAAAGGCGATTTGACAAAAGCTTATGAAACGGTCGCCAAAAAACTTGTTCCCGAGATTTTTGAGTAATTCAAAAATCTTCTTTTCTTCTCATTTTTTAACAGTCCGGCCGAATTCGGTGACTTTATTTAAAAACCCGGCAATTCGCGCGCGGCGGCGCAGTGATATATTTCATCTGTCGGTCTGAAATTTGTAAACTGCTACTTTTTTATCCTTTGATGAATTTACAAAAAGTGTAGTCATTATTATATTCATTATTATAATTTGGATGTTATCATTATGCAAAACGACGATTATGACGTTATTGTTATCGGCGGCGGCATCAGCGGATTGATGTCGGCGCTCACGCTGTCAAAACACGGCAATCGGGTTCTTGTTCTTGAGAAAGACGAAACTGTCGGCGGCAACTGCCGCAGCTATCAAAAAGAAGGCTTTACGGTGGACACCGGCCCGCACGCAATCACCGCGCTTCGGGGCGGCCCGCTCCCGATGCTGATGGACCAGTATTACGTTGTTGTTCCCAACTTTCAGCCGTACGGTAATTATTACATTCGAACGCCCGACGCTTCTTTAGTGCGCTGCCCGACGAATGTTCATGATTTTTTGATGTTTGATTATCTTCCGGTCGCGGACAGAATGAAGCTGGCCAAAACCATCGGCGGCGTTATGCTTAAAGTCAGCCGCGGCGAGGATTATTCCGACCGGTCTGTTTACGAATGTCTCCCGAAAAGCCTCAGCCATGAAACACTTGCTTTTGCCAACACTTTTTCAATGTTCATGTCCGGCCGCGGCATGAAAGAAACCTCGGTTCAGCGGATGGCCGCGGGTGCCGGTGTTGTCAAAGAAAAAGACAAGCTGACGCCCGAAGAATACAGAGCAATTGTCAAAGGCAAAACCGACAAGAAAGAGGAAAAGGCAGATCAAAAGGACAAAAAAACAGATCAAATGGACGAAAAACAGGATCAAAAGGAAGAGAAAGCGGATAAAAAGGGTGAAAAGAAGAAAGACAAAAAAGACGGGAAAAAGAAAGAAAAGAAATCCGGTTCCGAGAAAGCAAAATCTGCCGAAAAGAATGATTCCGTTTTGGAAGCTTTCAGAAAAACGCTGACGCACAAAGGCGGATTTTCAACGCAAGGGTACCCGATCGGCGGCGTTCAGGCCATTACGGACTGCACGCTCCGTTCAATGCCTTCTTTGGCCGACATTAAAATCGGGACGCGCGTTCAGAAAATTTTAACGGAATTTGACGCCGAATCGAACAAAGACAAAGCTGTCGGCGTTGAGACGGCAGATGCGGAATATTATGCCGATTTAATCGTTCACACCGGATTTGCAAGCGCGCTGCCGCAGATGATGGAATTGCCTGTCGATTATGTGAACAAACTTAAAGGAATCAACCACACGGTCAGCTTAAGTATTTGGCTCGGCCTGGATGAAATCTGTCCCGAATTTGATTATATCGGATCGGAAGTCCAGTTTGAAGAAATGCCGTACTGGGGCGGCCCGATCAGCAACTACGACCCGAATTTGGCGCCGCAAGGATGCCAGTCCGTCGGATTCGCGTTCATTCCGCAGTATGAAGATGTCAAAAGCAAAACAGACGACGCTTACAACCAGCTTTTCGGACTTTTGCCGAACATCGAAAAACACGCTGTGATGCGCCATGAACAAATTACGATTCCCGAAAAAGCCGCAATCACTGTCCGCGGTGAATTTGCCGATATCCGCTCTCCGATTGAAAATCTTTACATCGCGGGAACCGATACCGACAAAAGAAGTATGGGCGTCACGCGCGCCGCCTATTCCGTCATTGAGCTCCTCGGAAAATTAAATGCCGACAACAAACTGAAACGGCAGAACGATTTCAAAGGATACAATTTCAAAAGAGATTATTTGCCGCCGATTTCGGAATAATCTTTTTATTTTTCCTTTATTTTTTAAAATTCGATAAACACTGGATTCATTTTTGTTTGCTTAAAAAATGGCACGGCTCGCGCGCGGCCGCCGGGCGTTCTGTCCTGCGGGTCTGTTCCGGGACGGGTTTTCACGGCGAAACCGTCAAAATCGGAAATGTTTTGACAATTTTTAAATAGACGAGAGAGACATATTGAGAACTGATGTCAATGAAAATTACGCTTTTGGGAACGGGAGATGCGCCGGGGACGCCTGAGATCGGCTGTTCCTGCGCCGCGTGTACGGATGCGAAATGCGGGACTAAAAGCAATCGGACCCGTTTTTCAATTTTGGTTCAAACCGAGCAGGGCAATGTTCTGATTGACACTTCTCCTGACATGCGCCTTCAGCTTCTGAAAGCAGACATCGGGCACATTGACGGCGTGATTTGGACGCACGGGCATTACGATCACTACGGCGGTTTTCCCGAATTTTACCGTATCCAAAAAGACATCCACGTCTACGGTTATCGGGAGACGGTGGATTACATTTCCGAAATGGTTCATTTTATTGAACCTGTGAAGCATTACGTGAATTTTTACGAACCTTTTTCTTTAATCGGCCTCGAATTTTCGTTATTTGAAGTCATTCATCCGCCGGAAACACATCCCGCCGGCGTTATGATTTCGGACGGGAAAAACAAAGTTGTCATCAGCGGCGATTCCGAAAAAAATATTTCAGAGAAAAGCTTGGACTACATTCGAAATCCGGATTTGTTCATCGTCGACGCGATTGTTCCCGCGCATATGGAAGTCAACAAACATATGAATTCGAAGCAGGCGCTTGAGATTGCGGAAAAGATTCACGCGAAACGAACGGTTTTGACGCATTTGGGTCATTTTTATAAGCCGCATGACGTTGAAGTTGAAGAGAACGGGTTGCCTCTCGGGTATGATGGAATGGAATTTGAGTTTGAGTCATGAGGGAGCTGCAGCGCTGCCTTCCGCGCGCGAGCCGCACAGATTCAAAAGAAGCGATTCAAATTCGGGACCGTTTTTAATTGATTCAACTCATTTTTATTCTGATTTCACCGAACGGTTTGAAACGGAATATATTTAAATAAAGAAAAGTATTTGAGCAACCTTTACGATGAGTTTTGCAAAAAGTATAAATCAAAACGAACCCTTCAATCGTAAACTTTCGGTTTGATTTATAAGAAATCAGACGCGTAAGGCGCGTCACACGTTTCATTCATTAAATCATCATTTCACAATCATCATTCATTTATGATTCAAATAAAAACGGCAAGAGAAAGATTAGCATAAATTAAATTTAAATCATTAAAACTAACAAAATCAAGAGAGGATAACATGGGAAATATTAGACACTCCAACATCAAAACCATTTCATTCAAACTTTTAAACAACTACGGCGACGTTTTTACAGAAGACTTTGACCAGAACAAAGCGCTTGTGACAAAATACACAACCATTGAAAGCAAAACCATCCGCAACAAAGTTGCCGGATATGTCACAAGAAAAGTCAGACGCGCACCCAAATACTGATTTGGGTCCTTTTCTTAATTTTTATTCTTTTTTATTTTCTTTTTTTGATTACATCAAACAGCTTTTGCTGTCGGCAGTCAGGCATATAAAATATGCAAAATGTCCGGCAATACTTTCACCCTCCAAGCCAAAGTCCTTTTAATTGTTTGAAATATTAAAATCAATCAAATTGATCAAGTCAATCATCAAATCGGTCAAATCAATCATCAAATCGATTAAATTAATCATCAAATTGATTATCATTGATTATCAAATCGATTATCAACGATTAAATTACTCACCAAATCCAAATAATTTCACAGGTTTTAAAAAATGTCAGCATCCGGCAAAGAAATGTTAACGGTTCTTGAGAAAAACTTCGGGTATACGATGTTTCGCCCGAATCAGGAAGAAGTCATTCAAGGGCTTCTTGACGATCGGGACGTTTTCGTTTTGATGCCGACGGGCGGGGGAAAATCGCTTTGCTATCAGATTCCCGCGCTGATGAAAGAAGGAACGGCCGTTGTCGTTTCTCCTTTGATTTCATTGATGAAAGACCAGGTGGACAGTTTGGTTGCAAACGGCATCTCCGCCGCTTTTTTAAACAGCACGCTCTCGGAATCGGAAAGTGCCGATGTCAAACGCCGGCTTTTGGACGGCGATTTAAAAATTCTTTACGTTGCGCCCGAGCGCCTGATGATGTCATCGATGCTGTCGCTTTTGAAAAAAACGAAAATCAGTCTTTTTGCAATTGACGAGGCGCACTGTGTTTCGGAATGGGGCCATGACTTCCGCCCCGAGTATCGAAAATTATCGGAGCTGCGCGAGAAATTCCCGAATGTCTGCGTTGCCGCGCTGACAGCAACCGCAACGGAACGCGTTCGAAGAGATATCGTTCATGTTCTTCGCCTTCGGGATCCCGTGATTCGAATTTCCAGTTTCAATCGGCCGAATCTTTCGTATCAAATTGTGGAAAAGAAAGATGTGATGGACCAGCTGGAAGGATATATCCGAAAAAACCGCAGCAAATCCGGCATTATTTATTGCCAGAGCCGCGATGCCGTCGAGCGGCTGGCCGCGCGCCTGAACAAGCTCGGCTTTTCGGCGCTGCCGTATCACGCCGGCCTTTCGGATGACAAACGCGCGCGCCATCAGGATAAATTCATCCGCGACGATGTGGACATCATTGTCGCAACAGTTGCTTTCGGCATGGGAATCGACAAACCCGATGTCCGATTCGTGATTCATTACGACCTGCCGAAAAATTTGGAAAGCTATTACCAAGAAACCGGCCGCGGCGGAAGGGACGGACTGGAGTGCGAATGCATTTTATTTTTCAGCCGCGGGGATTGGCACAAAATCCGGTTTTTGATTGAAAAGAAGCCGAGCAAAAAAGAAAGAGACCTCGGATTTCAGCAATTGTCTCAAATCATCGGCTACTGCGAAAGCACAGACTGCCGCCGCAATGTTCTTCTGCGCTATTTCGGCGAAGACATTAAAGAGCCGTGCAACAACTGCGACTCCTGCTTCCACCCGAGGACGAAAGTGGACAACACGGAAGAAGCGCGTCTGCTTCTGGAATGCGTGAACCAAACCGGGCAGCGCTTCGGCATGTCTCACGTCGTTGACGTTTTGTACGGCGCGCGGACGCAGAAAGTCAAAGACATGCGCCACGACCGATTGAGCATTCACGGCGCCGGCAAACATATTTCCAAAAACGAATGGAAACGAATCGGCAACGAATTGGTTCAGTCGGGATATTTGAATGTCGGCGGAGATCGTTTTCCGATTGTGAAGCTAAATCCGAACAGCCGAAAAATCATGGCCGGCGAATTAACGGTCGAACTGACCGAAGCACCGATTTCAAGAATTTCAAAAGGGCGGACAGTTCTGCCCGAGGCCGCCGCGGCAGACCTTGATTTGGCAGCCGGGGCCTATGTTGATGAAACGGAAGACATTTTCGGAAGCGTTGAAGATGATTTTGAAGTCGAAAATGAAATCATGGAAAATGACGACTACGCTGAAAATTCGGGCGGCTCCATCGTTTACGGCGGGAAAAAGTCAATCATGGCCGACGGCATTGAAAAATATTTAAAACCGGCAAAACCCGCCGAAAAAGAAAAAGTTCAAAAAACGCTCACCATGGAAGACGCCCCCGCTCCGAAAAGCACAAAACGCACCGCAGCACTCCCAAAAAGCATTGAAAAAGGGAAGTTTGACACAATTTTATTCAACCGCCTGCGGGATTTAAGAAAACGGATCGCAACTGACAAAAATCTGCCCCCGTACATCATTTTTGCAGACACAAGCCTGCGCCAGATGGCAACCGATTTTCCGACAGATGAGACTTCTTTTTTGAAAATTGCAGGCGTTGCCGAATATAAACTTCAAAAATACGGCGGCCTGTTCATTAACGAGATCAGCGATTATATCGGAGAAGTGGAAACACCGTTTTCGGTCAAACCCGCAGACCCCCCAAAGCCCAAATCCGAATCAAAGCAAACCGAAGAAAATTCGATTGAAACCGAATCAAAGCAAATCGTAGAAAACCCGGTTGAAGCCGACCGAGACGACATTTTTTCGGAAAATGATTTGAAACAGACACAAAGTTTGTTTTCTCAAGGACTTTCCGTCAGCGAAATTTCAGAAATCCGCGGCATTCCGGTTTTAAAAATCGTCGAGCATTTGGAAGCGCTGATTGCCGCCGGCAAAATTGATAATTTGGATATTCTGATGACCGACCAAAAACAAAAAGCAATTGCAGGTACGATTGAAAAACTGCAGATCGAATTTACGGAAAAACTGATGAACTCAGCCATTACTGAAAAAACAGATTTGAAATTATCCGATGAAGAAGTTCGTTTGATGAAAGCGCTGATGATTGCCGAAATGAAAAGACGGCGAAACTGATTTGAAAATATTTTAAAAAAAGGGAACGGATTTTGCCGATATTTTAAAAACAGGATTTGATTTTGCCGATATTTTAAAAACGGGGTTGGGTTTTGCCAATATTTTAAAAACAAGGTTGGTTTTTGTCGCTTTTTAAACTTCTGTCGCTCGCGCGCGGCGGCGCCCGCCGCGAGTGCGGTGCCGGCGCTGATATTATCCGTTCCGCGCACTGTCTTCTTTTGTCCGCCCTGCCCCCGTACCAATCCTGCAACTGTTTTTGCAAACCGCCCCGCCGAGTTCTGCCTTGCAACTGTCTTATTTGTGAACAAACCTGCAAATTTCAACTCTGCGACTGTTTTGTCCGAAACGCCCCGCTGAGTTCCGTTCTGCGACTGTTTTAAAAGGCGAAGCCGTAAAAACCGCGAAGCGGTTTTTCATAAACACCGCCCTCCAATCGTAGGCGGAGCCGTAAAAAATTGCGAAGCAATTTTTCTGCAAACACCGCCCTCCCCCCGCCCTTTGAAAAATTCCGAGCGTAGCAAGGAATTTTTTACGATAGGCTTATAAATTATCCCATGCTTATGATTTACTCGGTGGGCTAGTCAGGGCAGCTAGGCGTCGCTTGTAACCCGAAATCGCCGATACGCGGGTGATGAAGCTTCCGGCCAGGTGCATTGACTTTATGTCAAGTCCGAAATCTTAACGTTGAAACCTCGTCCTGCTGGGAATGTGGTGATTGCCGAGACAAAAGGAGTTTTGGTTCGGCTTTCTTAATCGTGGAAACCGGTTCAGGCCCGGAAGGGAGCAGACTTACCGCGGACAACAGTCGCTTGCGGGGTTGCGGGGCGGAGGAGAGATTTTGGAGACTGCGTATGGAAGATGTATCGAACCGGATGCGTGCTCACCTTTTCTATTGATTTGCCGAGAAAAGCGGACTGTCCGAAAGGGACGGTAAGCATTAAATATCTCAATTCCATTTATGGGAAAGCAAAAACGAACAGTCATCATCTTTTGACGAGATAGCCTAGCTCGGTAGGGCGCAGGATTGCTAATCCTGTGTTGCTTTGCAACTCGGGGGTTCAAATCCCCCTCTCGTCGTTTTTCTTGTTTTTTGAAAATTAAATCGGTGAGCTTTGCTTTTGAAAGGCGGCGGCGCGTGCGGGTTGTGCCGATTTGTCGTCGAATTAGCCAAAAATAGGATTGCTTTTTCAAAAATTGAATGAAATTGCGGTTCGTTTTTTTATAAATTGTCTGATTGCTTGTCAGTTGCCGGCTGTCAGTTGCCGGCTGCCGGCTGCTGTCCGCATCTGCAATGATTGCCAGTCAGCTGCATTTCCATATGCATCATATCATTTTTATCACATCCGTTCGCTACGCGAACGTGGGCACAGCCACCTACCGTTTCCGTTTGCCACAGCTACCTTACTGTTTCCGTTTGCTGCTGTCTGCACAGCTGTCGCGCTCACGCCCGCATTCATGCCCGCGCCCGTGCCGGGCCTTTGCGTCTTTCGAATGCTGATTCAAGCTCAGCCTTCCTTTTTGTTATATAGGAGAAAAACGTAATGGAATTCATGGAAATTGAAGAAATATTTTCTTCTTTGGAAGAAATTCAAACAATCTTGGAAAAAGACGGGCTGACATGGAGAATGGCGGCCGACGAAGACGAGGCGGACGAAGAAGACGGCTGCGGCTCGAAAATAGATTTGGGAGCGGCGTCGTTTTCAGCAGATGCCGACGAGATTGAGATTGAAAAATGGGAAACAGAACTTCCCGATATTGATGAAAACGGCGAAGAAGAGGACGAAGAAAAGAGCGAAGGCGATGATGAAGAAGAGGAAAAGGGCTTGAGTGAAGACAGCGCCGAGAACCGGATCAAAGAATCGATGATTGAAAATGCGGACGTTATTTATTTCGATACTTTCAAAAAAAGAACATACGCTAAAACATTCATTTTCCAAAAAGAAGAAGAAAACGGAAATCGGATTTATCGTCTGATCGGTTTTTGTGAAGCGCCGATGACTTGAATGTTTTAGATTTTGCATTTTTTACATTTCATTTACTTTTTTTACATTTTATTGCTTTTTTTACATTTTATGAATTTTGTTTGCATTTTTTTACATTTCATTTGCGTTCATTACGTTCGTGATGTTCATTTTTGATTTCATTTTACTTGTTTTAGGATTTGGAAAAAAACGTTTCGTTTATAAATCTTATATATAGTATTTATATACTTGATAAGCGTTTATGAATATCCGCATTGATTCAAGAAAACTGAATTCGAGAATTAACGAACAATTATTGATTTTTTATTAAACTGACTTTTATAACAGATATAGCACATAACATTAAAAATCGTATACGGTAATAATTATGAGCAATGATTCAAACCTTAAAATTGAAAATGTTGTCGCGTCCACCAAATTGGCGGAAGAATTCGATTTGAACTTAATTGTTGAGAAATTCCAGACCGCGGAATACAACAAACAGAAATTCCCCGGCCTCGTTTACCGCGTTTCCGACCCGAAAGCGGCCTTCCTTGTTTTCACATCCGGCAAAGTCGTTTGTACCGGCGCCAAAAATGTGGCCGACGTTCACACCGTCATCGGCAACATGGCTAAAAAATTAAACAGCATCGGCATCAAAACAATTGAAAATCCCGACATTGCCGTCCAAAACATTGTCGCGTCCGCCGACCTCAAAGCCGTTTTGAACCTCAACGCAATCGCAATCGGCCTCGGTCTCGAAAACATCGAATACGAACCCGAACAATTCCCCGGACTTGTTTACAGAATCAGCGACCCGAAAGTCGTCGTCTTGATTTTCAGCTCCGGCAAACTTGTCGTCACCGGCGGCAAAACACCCGAAGACTGCGCACGCGGCGTTGAAGTCGTCCGTGAACAGTTGGACAACATGGGACTTTTGTAAGTCTCTTGTCCTTTATTTTTTTAATTTTTTCATTTTCATCTTTATTTTATTCTTATTATCAGCTTATTTATTCTTATTATTTGAACAGCAAATTCCGCCGCTTCAATATCAGGAACGGTCGAGAACAAAACAGAAAAATAGTGATTCGGGATTTTTATGGAAGACAAAAACCTGATTTTTGACAAAAATGATGTTTGTATTTTTATCCCCGTCCTCAACGAAGAAGACGCCATTAAAGACGTGATTGAGGGCTTTCAAAAAGTCGGCTACAACAATATTTTGGTTTATGACGGCAACAGCAAAGACAAAACAAGAGAAGCTGCCGCAGCCGCCGGCGCCCGCGTTGTCGTTCAAAGCGGCAAAGGCAAAGGCCAAGCCATGATTCAGGCGTTTGACGCCATGACCGAAAAATACATGGTCATGATTGACGGCGACGGCACGGAGCTGCCCGAAGAAATTCATCATTTGCTGTATCCGGTTTTGGAAGGCAAAGCCGACCACGTTGCCGGAAACAGAATTGCCGGAAGAACGCCGGGTGCGTTTACCGCGTTAAACCTTCTCGGAAACCGCCTGATCAACTGGTTTTTCCGCCGCGCTTTCCGGTCCGGTCTGCGCGACATCTTAACCGGTTACCGCGCGTTTACACGCGAATCGATTCAAGCTTTGGATTTAAAACAAAACGGCTTTGTCATTGAAACAGAAATGACCGTCGAATGCCTGACAAAAGGCCAAAAAATGATGGAAGTGCCGATCACATACCTGCCGCGCCCCGAAAAAGTGGAGACGAAGCTTCACCCGATCCGCGACGGCTACAGAATCAGCATGGCCGTTTACAAATATTCGCGCTTCTACAACCCGCTGTTTTTCTTCGGCGTTTGGAGCTTGCTTTCATTCGTTATCGCTTTGCTTTTGGCTGCGGCTCATCCGTTCATCACATGGCACAGCTCAACGCTCGGAACAGCCGTTTTCTTCTTTGCCGGAATCGGCGCCGTTCTTCTGATTGCCGGATTTGTCGCCGACATCAGCGCGACCCTTCACAGAAAAACATTAAAAGCGATTCAAGCCAACCGGAAAGAACAGGAAAAAGAATACGATCAATTCTGATTCTTTTTCATTTTTTCACAAACTTATTTCATTATTCCGGTTTTCATTTTTTTCTTTTTTCATTATCTCTGCCGATTGATTCGAATTAATTCTGCTTTTTTGACGTTGTTTTGTATTGTGAGCGGCCGCTTCGCGCGCGAACAGCACAATTTGAAAATAAAAGAAAAGAAAAGAAAAACGAACCCGGGTTTTGATTTAAGATTTAAACAAAAAAGTAATCCCAAAAAGATGAAAAAAGCAAAAGACAAAAGGTAAAACGTAAGAGAAGGAGATGGGGACTCCTTCTCTGTTGTTTACGTTTTGATGAGGAATTGTTTTTATGATCGAGCGATCATAGGATTGCCCAATCAGTGTTATTTTGCGAGATCGTAGTGTTGGTTGACGATTTTAAGAGCGCAGAAGTCACCGCACATGGTACAGGCGTCTTCGTCGCCGGGTGCGCGGCTGTTGCGGACAGCTCTTGCGTGTTCGCCGTCAATTGCGATTTCGTACATCTTCTCCCAGTCGAGTTCTCTTCTGGCACGGGCCATGGCCAAGTCTTCTTCTCTCTTGCCGAGACGGATCATGTCACCGATGTGCGCTGCAATCTTGGAGGTCTTAACACCGGTCACGACATCGTCGATGTTCGGAAGGGCCAAGTGTTCGGCAGGCGTCACGTAGCAGAGGAAGTCGCAGCCGTAGGATGCGGAAACAGCGGCACCGATTGCGGTTGTGATGTGGTCGTAGCCGGGCGCGATGTCTGTAACGAGCGGGCCGAGCATGTAAAACGGCTTGTAGTTGCTCATGACTTTCATCAGCTGGACGTTGGTCTTGATCTGGTCGAGCGGAACGTGTCCGGGGCCTTCGACGATGACTTGGAGGTCGTATTTGTCGTGCGCGATTTCAGCGCATTCGGAGTTGATGATCAATTCTTGGACCTGTGCGCGGTCGGTTGCGTCGTGGACGGCGCCTGCGCGCATACCGTTGCCGGTGGACAATGTGACTTCGTGTTCTTTTAAGATTTCACAAAGGTAATCGAACTGAGCGAAAAGCGGGTTTTCTTTTTCGTTGTGGAGCATCCATGTGCTCATGAAAGCGCCGCCGCGTGAGCAGAGGCCGCCGTATCTGCCGTGCTTTTTCAATCTGTCAAGCGTAATCTGGTTGATACCGGTGTGAATCGCCATGAAACAGGTACCGGCTTTGGCCTGGTCTTCTGTTGCCTGGAAGAGCTCGTCTTCGGTCATGTGGACGATAGAACCGTATTTCTCGGCAGCCTGGATAAATGCCTGGTAGAGCGGAACGGATCCGACCGGAAGCGTAATTGCGTCACAAACGGCTTTTCTGATGCCGAGGAAGTCGCCGCCTGTTCCGAGTTCCATCAAAGTGTCGGCGCCTGCTTTTTCTGCGGCGACGGCTTTGTCGATTTCCATCTGCATGTCAATGATGTCTGAAGAAGCGCCGATGGAGGCGTTGATTTTGGTGCGGCAGCCTTGACCGATACCGCCGAGTTTGACTTTTCTGTAGGGGCTGACCGGAATGACAATTCTGCCGGCGGCAATGCCTCTTCTGATAAATTCAGGGTCTAATTCTTCTTTTTCTGCAACGATTTTCATTTCGTCGGTAATGATACCGTTCTTTGCGTCTGTAACAATGGACATATTATAACTCCTCTCTTAGTTTTTGTAAAACGGACTCAATGACATCAAAGCTTGAAATCATGCAGGGATTGCCTGCAGTCATGAGATAAATCTAAAACTCATTTTTGGGATATATACCTATTTAAAAAACAAAATTGATTTTAAAACAAATTATTTTGATATTATAATAAACAGATGTTGTTTTTCAATAATAAATTAAATAAAATGGATTTAACGACAAGTGAAATTGAGTTATATTTGTGTTTAAAAATAAAAGTTGAAAAAAGAAAACAGCAATAAACGAAGAAAAAAGAAGAAAAGAAAAATAAAAAAAGGGTGAGAAGGAGTGAAAAAAGGAAAAATAAGAAAACGAAAAATGAAAAAATAAGAAAACAAAAAATTACAGCCATTCGTAGCCGTAAAATGATTCGATGTTGTAATTATTCATCAGCGTCAGTTCGGCGTAGCCGAAAAACTGGCAGCCTTCGCAATTTTGAATCATATTTTTGCGTTCTTTTTTGGTTTGGTTCCAAACTTCCGTTATGCCGTTTTTGATAATTTTGCCGTCTTCGCTGAAAACGGAAGATTCTAAAACGTTGCCGAGCGGTGTGTTATGAATGCGGCAGTTATACAAATTGCCGTGATGGTCAATCGCTAAAATGCCGCGGTCGACACGGCAGTTTTCAATGACTTTGCCGTCGCGTATTCTTTTCAAATAAGTTTTGGAATTAATCAGCGGATAACCTTGTTTTTTCATGTCAATCAATTCGTTCATCAAAGAAACGAATTGCGGGCGCTGATCTTTTCTGATGCTCATGCCGTCCCAGTCTGTGTCGTCCATTCTCTGAAAAGAATAAATCGGTTCAACGGCCATCTTAACGTTGCCGAGCTCTTTTGCAAAACGAAGCAGATCGGTGACTTCATCCAGATTTTTGCCGCTGATGACGCAGTTCATTAAAAGCGGTTCGTTCAGAAGACCGCTTTCGGATGCATATCGGATGCCGTCTAAAATGGTGTCGTAATCGGCGCCGCGGATTTCGCGCGTTGCCGTCGGCCCGTCAACGGAAACAGAAATGTAATCCGCATCTTTGAGCGCGTTCATCCTTTTTTTGAGCAGCAGGCCGTTTGTAATCGTAAATGTTTTCATTCCTTTGGATTTGGCGTATTTCATGATGTCCGGCAAATCTTTCCTGAGAAGCGGTTCGGTCGACCAGGCATTGTAAGAGCCGATTCCGAAATCAACGGCCAGATCAATAATTTTGCAGACATCTTCAAAAGAAGGTTCTCGGGGATTCGCAGGTAAATCGGAAAGCGTTTCTTTTTCAGCAAGATTCTTTTTCCATTCGTCGCAGAAGGAGCAGCGCAGGTTGCAGGAAGAATTCACGGAATGCGAAATTGTCACGGGACGTCTTCTGACTTTCATCTGCCAAGCGCTTTTGGCCATAAAAACCGGATCGAATTTTGACACGCGGAAAAAAAGAAATTAAAAAGACTTAAAGTTTGTCCAAAAAAAGGAGGAAAAATAAGGAAAAAATTAAAATGAAAAAATCAGAACCGAGAGAAATAAACAGCAAATGAATCAATCACAATGAACGGCGTCAAAAATAACTTTTGAATCATCTGTGACGGGATCGCTGCGCGATTTTTACGGTTTCGCCTTAAAAGACAGTGCGCAGAACAGCACTCAGCACTCAGCACTCGGCACTCGGCACTCAGCTGCGGCCGCCGCGCGCGAGCCGCACATCTTTTCAAAAAATCAACTAAAACCGACACCTATTTTTCAAAAAATCAATCAAAATCGGCACCCGTTTTTCAAAAAAACAATCAAAACTGTCGCCCGTTTTTTTCAAAAAAAGAAAAGAAGAAAAACAAATTTGAGGAAATCCTCAAATTTATTTTTTATACTTGACGCCTTTTTCAGCAGCCAATTTCTGCATCAGCGGCGGAAGTCTGTCATAGCGCCACAACCCGAATTTCACCCAATTCTCGGGGTTTTCGATTCCTTTTTCGCGGCCGGCTTCAATGAGTTTTCCTTCCCACATTTCCATCGCTTCGGGATGTGTTGTCTTTAAATTTTCGAAATCGGCTAAGGATGCGGCGGGGCAGAGCCAGCAGCCGATGCGGTCAAGACCTTTTTCATAAAGCGGATTGTAATGCAGATTCTGGTCGAAAATGTAAAGCCAAACGTGCATCGCCGTCCATTCCTGAATCGGGGCGGCGCCGATCTGGCCGCGCACGGACGGGCTTTTCCAGATTCTTTGGCTTTTGGCGCGTGCTTTGGATTCATACTGGCGCTGGCCGATAAAGGTCATGCAGCCGCCGTCGTCGGCGTAATTCATTTCAATCACATTCGTAATCGGCTGAAGTTTGCAGGATTGGGTGCACCAGCGATTATCCACGCTCGGCGGACCGTTGGTTTGATATTCTTCCCAGAAGGCATTTCCCGCGGATGTTTCTTTAAACGGTTTACCGTAAATTTCAACGACTTCTTTGACGTTGTCAATCGTTTCCTGAAATTCAAGGCCGGTGTCGGCGAAAATGATTTCATATTCTCTTTCGTTTCCGGAATCTTTTCCGAATGCTTTTTCCGTCAGCTGAAGCGTTACCAAACTGTCTTTGCCGCCCGAATACGAACAAGTCAGCTTCCGGCTCATGTTGTTTGCCGCGTTCTGCATAAATCTGATGCTGTCGGCTTCAAATTTGTCAATCACATGACGGTTGGCATCAACGGTTTTCTGCCAAATTTCCCGAACCGGCGTTCCCTCGGGAATTTCTTTGTCGGGCGGCAGTATGCTTGCGGCACTGTTTGCTTCAATTCCGCTTTTTGCTTTTTTCTTTTCCGTGTTTTCCTTTTCCGCTTCAATTTTTTCTGCTTCACCTTTTTCGGTTTCTTTTTCCGTTTCGTCTTTCATATTCCAGCGGATTTTAACGGCTTTGCCGCGCTCGGAATTTTCAATTTCATCGGAAGACATTTTCGCGCGGCCGGCGGCAATGATTTCAAAATCGGGCGTGACAACGACGACCTCGTCTTCTTTTTCAAATCCGGGCGCCGTTCTTAAAATTCCCGGGACCAAAACGCTGGACCCGTCGGCAACGAACGGAATTGCTTTCTCGTGAACCATAATCCAGTTCTTCAAGTTCTTTTCGGCATCCGGATCTTCTGTTTTTGAATCCTTATTAAAAATGCGGCGCGCACCCGTTAGCCGCGGCAAAAGCACCCACCCGGGCTTGTCAATTTCAAAACGAATCGTTCCGATAACCTCGCCGCCGCAGATGATTTCTTCCATTCGGTCATCATAAGGCGCTTTGTTGTAAACGGCAATTTCGCCGTCGCCGATCATTTTCTTGCCGAACTGGCGGACAGACACTTCATTAATGCGCTGAATGTCATACGGAAACGCCGGACGGATGTCTGCCGGCGGCGTGACGGTTACAAAATTCGTTTTGCATCCGCAGGCGCATTTTTTATCCAAAACAGGAACATTGCACGCGGGACACCAATGTAAGACTAATTTTCCTAAAAAAACGGGTTTGACCATGCAGGCAAAATGTTTTCATCTTATTAAAAGTCATTTTTCTTACGAACACGGTTCATAAAAATCATGTATGGTTCACATTAACTGTCGTATTTATCGATAATATAACCGTGCACAGCGAGGAGTTGTTCGCCGAATTTTGAAACTTCACCGTTTTCGACTTCATGCTCTAAAACATAATCTGTGATAAAATGCTCCAATTCGATTAAGTCATCGTCGTCGCTGTAGTCTTTTTCAGGATCGTACGGTGCACTTATACGTTTAAGAAGATTGGATTGTTTTTCTGACAATTCGATTTTTAACATTTAATCACCTCTTGTTATATTTTTTCAAGTCTCTTTTTCCGGTTTTCCAGCCGGTTATAACATAGCCTGTTTCGGGGTTGTATGCAATCGTTGCTTTTTTGCCAATATATTGCTGTGTTCTCTTAATGCAGCAAACGGTTTTTACGAACGCGGCACTTTATACAGCTCATCCGATTTCGGCGCGCGCAAAACGCTCATCGTTTCGGTTTCCTGTTTTTCGTTTTTGTAAATCAGGCGTTTCAGCGGGTTTGCGGCAATTTCTCCGATGACGGCGGCCGGGATATTTTTTTCTTTCAGTTTTTCTAAAACAAGTTCCGGATTCGGCGTTGTCATAATCATGGTGCCGCTTGCAATCAGCCGGTACGGATTCAAATTGTAAAATTCACAGATTTTTTTCGTCTCATCCGTTATCGGAATGTTTTCCTCATAGACGATGATGCCCGTTTTGGACGCTTCCGCCGTCTCCCACAGCGCGCCGTAAAGCCCGCCTTCCGTGATGTCATGCATGGAATGAATGATTTCCGGGCCCAGTTCGCCTGCAGCGGCGCCTTCTTCAATCACGCTGATTTGAGAAATCATCGACTGCGCTTTTTTGACAAACGCTTCGCCGAATTCTTTCTTCAATTCTTCTTCTTTTTCAAAAGCAATAATTGCGGTTCCCTCGGGCGCCGCGGTTTTTGTCATAATAATCTTATCGCCCGGAGCGGCGCCGGATGAACTGATGACATTATTCTTATTTGAAATGCCGACGGCAGTCGTGTTAATCACAATTCTTGCAACGGCATCCGTCACTTCCGTGTGGCCGCCGATAATGCTGACATTCAATGCGGTTGCGGTTTCCGCGATTTCTGCCATGATTTTGTCCAAATCGTCTTCCGTTGATTCGGGCGGCAGAAGAATTGTGACCAAAAGGCCGAGCGGGCGGACGCCGCAGGAAGCAATGTCGTTGCAGGAAACATAGACGGCAAGTCTTCCGATTTCTTTTGCCGTTCCCGTAATCGGATCGCAGGAGAGAACAAAAAACTGATCTCCGATATCTAAAATCGCGCAGTCTTCACCGATTCCCGGCGAGACTTTTACCTTTTCATCAAAGTTTTTCAGCTTTTGAAAAACAATTTTTTCCAAAAGGTCGTGGGGCACTTTTCCGATATCCATAATTTCTGTTTCCAAAGTTCTTTTCCAAAGTTTTTCCAAGTTCTTTTTCAAAGTTTTTTCCAATTCTTTTCAAAGTTTTTTTCCGGTTCTTTTCCAAAGTTCTATTCGTAAAAATGATTTTTTTTATTTAAATTCACGCTTCGCCGAATATTTTTGAAAACAAAGTCTTTGCCTTTACATGACATTTTTCCCTGTAAACGCATTTCGGGCACAAAAAAATGTTTTTCTCGCGCGGCATTTTCCCTTTTTTGATGTCTTTGATTTTTCGGACGGCGCGAAAAACTTTTCTTCGGTCCTGCGGCCGAATTCGAATCATTCGATAATCTCCGAAGTAATCAATGACGGCGCCGTCGGATACAAATTGCCGCCCGAATTCATTTTTCAATATCATCAAATAAGCTGCCGCCGTTATTCTGTCCGATTCCCAAACACCGTTTGACGGCGCGCTTGAAATTTTAATTAAATACGGCAGCCGTTTTTCATCAATCATTAAAACTTTGGGCGGCGTTCCCGTCAAATCCGCTTTTGGGAAATAAAATGTTTTTTCAATATTTATCGGGGCGGCGACAAATTCAAAAATCTCCGTTCCATCTCTTCGGATTACGGAATCAACATTCGCACACAGCTTTTCGATTTTGTCCCGAACTTGTTCTGCTTTTTCGGCTTCTTCGGCTTCTTCTGTAACGTTCGTCTGTTTCTCTTCGAATTCCTGCTGCTCTTTTAAAATTTCAATTCTTAAATCTTCCAGCTGTTTTTTAAATTCATTATTTTCGGCAAAAACGACATCCGGGTTTTCATCAATCTGTTCCGAAACAAGAGCCGGCAGTTCCAAACAAATTTCCCGCCAAACCTTGTTTTCAAAAACCCCGGCTCGGCTGTCGCCAAACAATAAATCCGGATGTCCTTTTTTTTCGGCGGAATATTTGAAATACAATTGTTTCGGACATGCCGACCAAATTCGAATTTCAGAGACAAAAACTGTTTTTTCATTTTTTTCATTTTTTTCATTCTTTTCATTCTTTTCATCTTTTTCTTTTTTATTCTTTTTTTGAAACATGATTTGTATTCAAAAAGTCAAACTATTTTCAGATTGCGTTTTTTTCAAAATCGATATCTTTAAATGCAAATTTTTTAAATTCAAATTTTTTAAATTCAAATTCTTTGAATGTAAACTTTTTTCAAACTCGGTCTCCGTTTTTTGAATTTTTCGGAAGTTTGTCCCGCCTGCGCGCGCGGCAGGACAGCCGCAGAATGACCGGAAGCTGAGATACATTTATATTGAAATCATTCGTTTTTCCTTTGTCATGACAGACAACGAAGCTTTCGAAAATTTAAAGAAAAGACTTGCCGAAAAAATGGCGGGGGAGATTACGCTCTCCGAGAAGCCCGGCGAATGTCTCAAAAAATGGCGATTGAATTTTGAAGTTTCTCAAACGGACATTTCGAATTCTTTACAGGTTTCGCCCTCGGTTATCAGTGATTATGAGTCCGGCCGGCGTAAATCTCCGGGAACGCTCATGGTCAGCAAAATCGTTGAATCGCTGCTCGCAATCGACACGGAACGCGGCGGCCAAAAAATTCACGCTTATGAAACAATGCTGACGGCCGACAGTTCCAAAGAATCCATCTATTCCACTTACGAATATTCCATTCCGATCCAATTCCAAAAATTGGTTTCTCTTCTGGACGCTCAAGTCCTCTACCGCGGCATGGAACGTCCGCTTTACGGTTTTTCGGTCGTTGACAGTAAGCGTTCCATTTTGGAAATGACGTCTTACGAATTCCAGCGCCTTTACGGCTGGAGCACCGACCGCGCGATGGTTTTTACCAAAGTGTCCACCGGCAAGTCTCCGCTTGTCGCCATTCGCGTCACAAACTTAAAGCCCGGCGCAATCGTTCTTCACGGCCTGTCCAAAGACGAAGTCGATCCGATGGCCGTTAAAATGGCGGAAGTCGACAGAATTCCGCTTCTCTGCACGACAAAAGATTTGGACGAAGCCATCGCCGAGCTGAAAAAATACGGTCAGTATTCAATTAAAGGAATTTAATTTCCTTTCCGTTTCCGTTTTTCAAAAATAGAATTTTGTTCGGCTGCAGTTATTTGATTTGTTTGTTCGTCAGCGGATTACTTATTGATTATTTGTTCCATTTGACTTGAATTTATTTGATTATTTGTTTGTCATTTGATTGTTTATTTGATTTGATTATTTATTTGAATATTATTCGGCTGTTATTTGATTCATTTATCTGATTCATTTATTTGATTCATTCATTTGATTGTTTATTTGTTATTTGATCATTCATTTGATTGTTTATTTGTCCGCATTTGCTGAAATTGCGGTTTACTTTAAAAAAAGGTGTTCATAATAATGACAGAAACAACCCCCGGTTCATTGTCGGCAGAAACTGAAAAAACAGATTGTAAAACATTTCGGAAAAACATCAATCAACTTTCCCGAACCTTATTTTTTTACGGGCTGCTTATGTTTGTTCCGCTGCTCGTTTTCCTTTTGTTTCAAAATCCGGACCTTCCTGAGGAGGAACTTTATAAGACCGCCGAAAACGGCTGGCTGATCATTGCAGGGCTTTGTCTCGGCATGATTCTCATTCTGCTTTTTCGAAAAAAAGAATTCCTTTCAGATCTGACAAAAAAGAATAAATCAATGACCGCGCGGGCTTTTGTCGCTCTTTTCTTCTGCTTCATGCTGGCTCAGCCGTTTTTCTTTGCTTTGAGCGGGCTTTTTGAAGCGTTTTTGAATCTGTTCGGCCTGACAAATCTGGAAGCCATTGAAGCCGTATCTTCTGTCAGCATGACTTTTTCCATGTTTTTGTATGCTTCGTTTTTGGGACCGATTGCCGAAGAAATTGTTTTCCGCGGCGCGATTCTCAGATTCCTCGAAAAATACGGAAAAGTTTATGCCATCGTCGTTTCGGCAATTCTGTTCGGCGTTTTTCACGCCAACTTTACGCAAAGTATTTTCGCCGTTCTCGTCGGTTTGGTTCTCGGGTACGTTGCGATTGAATACTCTTTAAAATGGGCCGTTTTGCTTCATGTCATCAACAATTTTGTGTTTTCCGATCTGCTCGGCCGCCTTTTTGAATATTTGGATCCTTCCGCCTCCGACCTGATGCTTTACGTGATTTACGGCATTTTCCTGGTCGGCGGAATTGCCGTTTTATTCTTCGGGCGGAAGCAAATAAAATCTGATTTGTCTCAGAATAAAACCGGTAAAAAAGTTTGGCGCCATACGTTTACGGCTTTTTGGACGGTTGTTTTCATTGCCTTTAATTTGATTATGGCGCTGACGGGAATTACCGCGCTTGCGACATGATTCATTTGCGCGGTTTGTATTAATTTATATTCGTATTCGCATTCGGGTTCGCATTCGTATTTGGATTTGCCGTGTCCTGCCGCGCTTTGCCGCGCGCGGGCCGCTGCATTTCTAATAATTAATCACGAATCCGATTTCGTTTTTCATTCGTTTCTTTTTTGTTTTGATCTTTTTTTCGTTTTTAGTTTTCTTTTTTATTTTTCGTTTTTTTCGTTTTGCTTTTTGTTTTTCGGGCGTTTTGAAAAATAATCTGTAATGTTTTATCCGGTATTTGTTTTAATTATCAAATAGCCGTATTTTTTGCCGAATCCGTTCTAAATTTCACGTCAATTAACGAAATCGTCTACGTTACTTTTATATACCACGATTTCATCTTTTGCAGTAAGTGCTTCGGGGTATGTCGCTTTGAGTTTTCAAAGGGCATCCGAAGTCAAGAGGTAATGCTCTAAACAGACAGAAGAAATGGTTTAAAAAATTAAAAAACGGTATTATATGAGGAAAAAACGAAAACCTGCACTGAGAAATCGCTGCCGCCTGAACACTTCGAACCCGTCGGGCCGGCAGCAGATTTTTCGGTCTGTTTCGAAGCCATAAAATAAACAATTTAATAAATCCGTAAAATCGGTCGTATTTTTCAATCTTTTCCGATTCGCCACAGAGGAATATTACTTTGTTTCTCAATGTTTTTACGATCGGCCTTGGTTGTTTTTTCACCGGTTTGGTTAATTGTTTATGAAGCACAGGACAGTTCAGAACAGAACTGAAACAACAACTTAACCGAAAAATTTGATGACTGCCTGAATCCGAATCGGATATTTTTTTGCAGTCATTATTCGACACAAAAGGTGAATAAATTGACAGTTGGAATTGTTTCCTACGGCGCTTACATTCCCCGTTACAGAATCAAAACCGAAGAAATTGCTAAGGTTTGGGGCGGAGATGCCGAAATTTTAAAGAACGGTTTAAAAGTCTATGAGAAATCCGTTCCTGATGTTGACGAAGATGCGGCAACGATTGCCGTTTCCGCAGCCCGAAATGCAGTCAACCGCGTCGGTCTTGACGCGCAGAGAATCGGAGCGGTCTACACCGGTTCCGAAAGCCACCCGTATGCGGTGAAACCCACCAGTACAATCGTTGCCGAAGCAGTCGGCGCATCGCCCGACATGACAGCGGCAGACTTTGAATTCGCATGTAAAGCAGGTTCTGCAGCCGTCCAGGTCTGTATGGGTCTTGCCGGCTCCGGCATGGTCGACCTCGGCCTTGCAATCGGCGCCGATGTTTCCCAAGGCGCTCCGAACGACGCGCTCGAATACACGGCAGCAGCCGGCGGTGCCGCATTCATTATCGGCAGCAAAGAATCCGAGCTTATCGCCGTTATCGAAGACACATACTCTTTTACAACCGACACGCCCGACTTCTGGAGACGCGAACACCAGCACTATCCGAAACACGGCGGTCGTTTCACGGGTGACCCCGGTTACTTCAGACACGTGACAAGCGGTGCCAAAGGTCTTCTTAAAAAGATGGGCACAAAACCCGAAGACTACGACTATGCAGTTTTCCACCAGCCCAACGGCAAATTCCCCGAAAGAGCCGCGCAGATGCTCGGCTTCACAAAAGAACAGATCAAACCCGGACTTGTCGTCCCGAGACTCGGAAACACTTACTCCGGTTCCTGTTTGATGGGTATCGCCGCAACGCTTGACATTGCAAAGCCCGGAGAAAGAATCTTCGCAACCGCTTACGGTTCAGGCGCAGGATCTGACGCATTCAGTATCCGTGTCACCGACAAGATCGAAGAATTCCGCGGCAAAGTTCCGACCGTTGAAGAATTGCTTGCTGATCCGATTTACTTGGACTACGGTAAATATGCGCACCACAAAGGTAAGATCAATTTCGGATGAGGTGAAAAAATGAGAGAAGTAGCAATTGTCGGTGCAAAGACAACCGAATTCGGAGAACTCTGGGAGCAATCCTTAAGAGACATTGTCGTTGAAGCCGGTGTCGGCGCCATTGAAGACGCAGGCATTTCAGGCGAACAAATTGATATGATGTACGTCGGCAACATGAGCGGCGGAAAATTCATCGAGCAGGAACACTTGGGCGCATTGATTGCGGACTATTCCGGTCTCGCAAAAGGCTTGAACGTCGCTTCCACGCGTGTTGAAGCAGCCTGTGCTTCCGGCGGTCTCGCCCTTCGCCAGGCGATCATGGCCGTTTCATCCGGCTACAGCAATGTGGCAATCGCGGCCGGTGCCGAGAAGATGACGGACATTGACGGATCAGGCGTGACGGACGCACTCGCGGCCGCAGCAGACCGTGAATGGGAAGGCATTCAGGGTGCCACGTTCCCGGGCATTTACGCAATGATTGCGAGAATGCACATGGAAAAATACGGCACAACCAGCGAGCAGCTGGCAGCTGTTGCCGTGAAGAACCACGACAACGGTATGAACAATCCGATTGCCCAGTTCAAGAGCAAACTCACAATCGAACAGGTTTTGAAATCGATTATGGTTTCCGACCCTCTTCACATCTTAGACTGCTCACCGGTCTCTGACGGCGCTGCCGCAGTGATTGTTGTGCCCGCTGATGAAGCGCACAAATACACGGACACTCCGATTTACATCAAAGCCAGTGCTCAGGCAAGCGACACCATCGCACTCCACGACAGACGCGACATCACAACATTGGATGCCACCGTTGCCGCCGGGAAGCGTGCTTATGAAATGGCCGGTCTCGCTCCGAAAGACATCAACTTTGTTGAAGTCCACGACTGTTTCACAATCGCCGAAATCTGCGCGATTGAAGACCTCGGCTTCTTTGAGAAAGGACAAGGCGGTCCGGCTTCCCTTGCCGGTGAAACCGCGCTTAACGCAAAGATCTCCGTGAACCCCTCCGGCGGTTTGAAATCAACCGGTCACCCTGTCGGTGCCACCGGTGTCAAGCAGGCTGTTGAAGCTGTCCACCAGCTCCGCGGCGAAGCCGGCAAACGCCAGGTTGACGGTGCAAAGTACGGTATGACACACAATGTCGGCGGCTCCGGCGCAACGTCTGTGGTTCATATTTTCTCAAATGAGAGGTGATTAAGATGACAGTACCAAGATTCTGGAGAGAACAGCCGAGCAGATACAACCTTATCGGCTCTCACTGCAAGACGTGCGGCAACTACTATTATCCGATCAGAAACCTCTGTCCGGAATGCCGCCGTGACGGCGATATGGAACAGTACAAATTCAAAGGAACCGGTAAAATCGTGACTTACACCGTCACGCACACCTCCTCCGACGAATTTTCCGACTTGGTTCCGTATGCGCTTGCGATTGTCGAACTCGACGAAGGCGCCAAGCTCACAACACAAATCGTTGACGAGCCCGACAAAGTCGCAACCGGAAAACGCGTTCACAGCGTTTTCAGAAAACTCGGAAGCGACGGCGATGCCGGTATCATTTACTACGGTACCAAATTCGAACTCGACAAAGAATAATTGAATGAAAATTCAAGACCGGATGGAAATTCAGATTGGATAAAACTTCCTTTATCGAATGGAAATTCAGGTGTTGAATGAAAATTCATTTTCAAAAACTTTTGATTAAATAAAAACGAAGCCCCGATTTATCGGGGCTTTTTTTTGGTTTGTCTTATCAATTTTATTTTCTTAAAATTTCAAACATTTTCCGAATAATATAAATATATCTCTTTGTATTTTTTCATAAAGAGGTTTATTTAATGGAAAAAACTTGGTTCTTTTTTGGTTTTATCATATTGTTTGTTTTGTCTGTTTTTTCAGGCTGTATCGGAGAAGAGGCGCCTTTTGGCGGCGGCCTCCCGGCCACTGTCACTGAATTTAAAACCGGCGCGCCAAACAATGTCCCTTCCGGCGGCAATTTAATTCAATATCAATGGAACGGGTCGTCTTCGCCGCAAATCTATACAGAAGACGAACTTTACAATATTTCCGATCAAATTACTTACGTTACCGTCAAAGAGATTTTGCCTTCCAAGTGGTCTACCGAAGACGGGAAAATACCGGACGGGTTTTATGACCGTGCAGCAGCGGATGAAAACGGAATCTTTTCTGCATCCGGCGACGAATATATCTATACACTCGTTAATTTTTCCATTTACGATATGGTTCGCGGCCAGTACGGAACTTCTATTCCGCGTCAAATTAAAATTTACGGCGGGCAAGTTGACGATGTCGTTATGGCGCAGAGTGAAGGTTCCCCGAATGCTTGGGATTTAGAACCTGGCAAAATGTATTTGTTTGCTTTTAAAGAAACGGATTCGGAAGGGGTTTACACAGTTTTGCAGTACGGAATTTGGAATGTAACGCCTAAACCTGACAGATATGCCGTCAATCCTGACAAATACGGGTTGAATCCGCTTCGCAAAAATGTTTCCGTTTTCTATACCGATGATTATAATATCCCGCCGCTTCCGGGTCATTTAATCGGAGAAGAAGATGAAAACGGCTCGGCTCCTGTTTATATGACACAAACAACGGTCTGTTTTGCTTACGAAAGCCCCAAAGCAGCGGCAGCTCGGATTAAAAATGATTCGACCGTTGTTTTTTACGGGACCGTTAAAGAAATTTTGCCGGCAATTGAAAAGGATTCCATTTCCACGCCGGTTGTATTTACGGTTGATGATTCTGTCAAAGGAAATGTTTCGGGAGATGTTTATGTTAAAATCCTCGGCGGATATGCCGAAAATTCGGGTTTCCTCATTGATCTCGGTCCGTACAATCCGAATCCCTGGGATTTTAAAGTCGGCGATAAGTATCTGATTTATTCGGATCAGTCGGAAACATATACATTGAAATCCGGTGAGAAAGTTTCGTATTACGGCATTGCGCATTGCGGTATTTTTGTTGTTAATGAATAAGGTGAAATCATGAAGCTGAAAGTTTATTTTGTTTTATTTTTGCTTGTTTTGTGCAGCGTTGTTTCTGCCGGATGTTTCGAAGCGCCTGCCGAAACATTCAGGTTTGAAAATTTAGATGCCCCCGGCGGCAAGATTGTTAATTCGCTTCCGATTTTGAATTTGTATAATTTCCCGACGGGAAAAGTTTTGCTTCAGCACAGCATTTATAATTCCGGTTTCCCGACAACCAATTGTTCACGGCCTTGGCTTTTGCCGATGCAGCAAGTTGAGTCTGCCGATGCTGTCATTTACGGCCATATTAAAGAAGTCAAAGAAGCTGTTTGGGATACGGAAGACGGCAAAGCACCGGAAGGGTACATGGCGCCGACATTATGGACTGACGAAGACGGCCGCGCTCATGTTCGATACGATACCGACAATCGCGGTCATATCCTGTACACTTAGGTCGTTTTTGAAATTGACGAGCTTGTTAAAGGCGATTTGGGAGACGAGGTGACAGTCTGTCTTTTCGGCGGGGAAGCCGAAGATTCAATTGTTTTTTATCGTGAATCCGGTCCGGGGCCGTGGGATTTCCAAAGAGTCACGGTTTACCTGCTGTATTTGTCCAAAACGTCTTCTCAATGCGATCCCGTGACAACCCAAGATCAAGACGCTTATTTTGTTATGTTTAACGGTCAATATTATGTGACAGGCGATTAATGATTTCAAATGGTAAACTAGATTGTGAATAAATATGAGCTGTTTCTTTTTTGACAGCTCTTTTCTTTTTCTTCTTTTTTCTTTTGTTTTTTTCCTTTTGCTTTTTTTCTTTTGCTTTTTTTTCTTGCTTTTTTTCTTGCTTTTTTTCTTGCTTTTTTTCTTTTTATCAGCAAGATACAAATGAAATTGATTTTTAAATTGTTTCTTTTGAATCATTTTCTCTTATGTTGTTTCAAACAGATTCAAAATGACTTCAATTCTTTTTGCACTTTAAGAAATGAATAAATATATAAAAATCGTATTAATAATATATATGCAGCAGAATGCTGTATGTTTTAATTTATTTATGAAAAATGAATCCATTAATACAGGAGCTTCCTTTATGAAAAAAGTTTTAGTGCTCGGCTTATGCCTGGTGCTTTGTGCGGTTTTAGCAGCCGGCTGTCTCGGCGGCGATGATGCGGGTGATAATACAACCGCGCCGCCTGCACCGATTGCACCGCCGGCAGACACGGCAATGTACCGCGGCAATGTGACAAACATTTCAACGGCAAACAATGAAACAATCATGACTTTAGCGCAGGTAAACGGAACAAATTACGGCGCTGCCAATATGAATTTCGTTTTCGGCGACAACTCCAAAGCAAATTTCAATCTGACGGACTTGAAAGTCGGCCAATACATTGAAGTTTATTACGGCATTCCCGCCGGAGATGTCAGGCCCGATCCGGCAACTGTTGTTGTTGCCAATGTTCTTCCGAATGCGGATCTGGTTGTTTACAGCGGCGAAATCGTGAATGTGACGCCGGCAGTTAATGTCAGCAATTCAACGTATGTCGGAAAACTCGAAGTCAAACTTGAAAACAACACGACAATGATTTTCAATTGCGGCAACAGCACGCAGTTTTACATGAATATGTCTGATGTTGCGGCAGGCACAAAAGTCAGCATTTACGGCAATTGGGTGATTCAAACCAGTATGCCGCCGCAGACAACGGCTTATGAAGTCAGAACTTATTCTGAATGAATTATTGAAAGCGGAAAGGAAATCTTTTGATTTTCTTTCTTTTATATTTATTTTTGTTTACATCCGTCTCGTTTTTTTGTTTTTGTTTATTTCTTCTCGTTTTTTATTTTTGTTTATTTTTTCTCGTTTTTGTCTTTTTTGTTTATTTTCTTTGTTTTTCTGTGATTTTATTCCGTTTCGAATAAATAATTTTATAACGATTCATTGCAGTGAGTTTTATAATCTTTTTTAATTTTTAATTTATTTCTAAAAGGTGTTGAAAATGAAATGGTTTAAAGCGGGTTTAATTTTGTTTTTTTGTGCGGTTTTATTTTCAGGATGTTTAGGAATCAATGATTCCGAAAATCAGCAAATTGACGCTTCCGGTCAAAAAATCGGCTCGTTCAGCGGTGAAATTGTCGGTATGTCTGCTGCCGGCGATGAAACAATCATTACTGTTCAAAACAGATCTGACTCTCATTATGATTTTTTGACAATGGATCTTGTTCTTAACAATGAGACAAGCAGCAATATCAACACCACCGATACTTACAAATTAGACATCGGCCGATTCATCTATGTAAAATATTCCGTTCCTGAAAAATATGATTTGTCGGTTCCGTTCATTGTGACGCACGCCCATGTTTTTTCAGAACGCGGCGGCGGTTTAATTCCGCATGAAGGGCTTATTGATAAAATCGAATCAGACCCTGATGTTCTCGGAAAAGGAAGAATTCTTCTGAACGATACTTCCGAGCCACATGATGCGCTTTCTTATTTCTCATATGCGCCTTCAACATATTTTTCTGACGACATTGAAGAAGGAATGCAAGTTATAATTTATGCCGATCCCGTTATGCTTACAAGTTACCCCGGCCAAGGCTGGGCATATGAAGTTTGGCCGTATACGGCAGAACGATAAATCAAACGGAATGATTTCTTTTTGTTTTATTTTTGTTTTTATTTACTTTCTTCTCGTTTTTTTTGTTTTTGTTTTTTCTTTGTTTTGTTTTTGTTTTTGTTTTGTTTTGTTTTTGTTTTTGTTTTGTTTTGTTTTTGTTTTTGTTTTGTTTTGTTTTGTTTCGTTTTTTCTTTCATTTTTAAATATTCGACAATTTCTAATTTTATCGACAATTTTTATTCTTTCGAACGGTCCAAATTGACATGATTTATCATTATCTTTTTTGGAATTTCAAAGCGGATTTTATTTGATATTGTCATTCTCATAAATTTTTAGCGTCGCTTGTCATTGAAAATATCTTCCTCTTTTTTTGAATTTATCATTTGTTTTAAGTGATTGTTTACTTCTTTTTCGGATTTCGTCAGTAAACGAAACCCATATATACGGGAGAGAGGTTTATCGACTAATAACGAACAGCGAATCGTTGTGGTTGACGTTTTCGCCGTTTAAGTTTGTTGTGTTTATCTGAATTATCAAAAATGATTCAAAAATCAATTTACATTGGGTTGGCAAAAAACTATGCTCATGACAGTTGAACCGATTGGAAGTATCCGAAAATCGGCGAATAAAACAGAAATCCTCATCTATTCCGAGTTTGAACAAGTTGTCACAAACATGGTTCAAAAATTCGGCAATAGTCCCGAGAGAGGACAAAAACTTCTTGTTGTCCATAAAAGCAAAGACGGCGTTAATCAATTAAAAGTCACGGAAGCGACATTAATCGAACGCAACGGCAATTTACTCACTGTTTCTAAAATGGATGCCTCCGAAGGTCCGGTGGTCGACATCTCAACACAGCCTTCAAGCTGATGAAAAACTCTTCTTCTAAAATCAATTCACAATGAAAACTTTCTCTTTTCAAAAAAGTTTCTTCCAGATTCAAAAAAGTTTCTTCCAAATTCAAAAACGGTCACTCAACATTTTTCAATGTTCATTCTAAATCTGATTCCGGCTCAAAAACCGAATCAAATCCGTTTTCTTTTTCAATTGTCTCTTTCCCGTGAACAATTTCTCTCAATTTCAAAACATGATTGTACAAGCTTTCAACATCTTTGATTTCCCGTTTTGAATAAAAAAGCAATTTTTCACGCTGAGACGTATCAACAGGAACATCCAGATTTTTCAGCTGAATTTCTAATCGGGAAGCCAAAATGCCGCCTTTTCGGTCCCAATCGGTCAAAATAATCGCGGTTTTTTTCTTTTCCGCAATTTTTTCGCAAAATTCGGCGGCCGGCTGATTGGCGCAGGGAATGATTTCGGCTGTGATTCCAAGATTCCGAAGCGAAATGATGTCTCTTCTGCCTTCGACGATGATTAAAAAAGAATCGATAGACAGATTTCTGTTTTCCGGAATATCGGTCAAATTTTCGTTTTTCCCGTTCAATTCATCCAAAACAGATTCAATTACTTCCAATGCGATTTTGTTTCGATCTCGGATTGTGTCTTGTTTCATAATTTGCCCGTCTCTCAAGCCAAAACAATTGTTTTTAAAATTATTTTAATTTTTCTTCCAATATTTTTTTAATTTCCGAAAAATCCACCCTTTCAATCCTCACCGTTTTTTTCGAACTTGTCATCCCGTTTTCAATCGAAACCGAAGAAGTTGAAACATTAAACAGCGCCGCGATTTCTTCAATAATCTGCTCGTTCGCCTTTCCTTTTTGCGGCGCCTGCGTAATTTTAACTTCAATGCGCTTACGCCATTCATTGTAGCCGCTCGGCACCTGAATCACTTTTGATCCCGGCGTCACTTCCAAATCAATCAAAACCGCGCCGTCTTTTTCCCGCAGCGCTTCTTCAAAAGACATATTTTCAAACTCGGATAAATTTTTCAAATTCAAACAAAGTTTCAGAATTTCAGCAGCGCTTCCTTTCCGGTCATACCGATCTTGACGCCTTTTTCTTCCGCTTTCTTTGTGACGGCGGCAACTTCCGCCGCCATCATATCTTCAAACGTTTGAACGCCCCGGACTTTGGCGGCGCAGGCAGACAGGCCGTCGGCAGCGGCAATGTCCAAAAAACCGCACGCTAAAAAAGATTTGTCGGCCGAACGAATCAAAAGAAACGGCGCAGCGTCCAATGAAATCGAATAAGCGTCAAATTCTTTTCCGTCGATGCTTAATTTCTCTGTTTTCATTCTGCTGCCTCTGTTTCGTTTTGTCTCTGTTTTGTTCCGTCTCTATTTTGTTCTGTCTCTGTTTCGTTCCATCCCTGTTTTGTTCCGTCTCGGATTTTTCAGCCGCGTGTCGTTACTTCACAGCCGTCTTCCGTGACAATGACGGTGTGTTCCGCCTGCGAAACCAAACCGCCTGAGACTTCCATCAATATCGGATAGCCGGTGATGATGCCTTCTCTTTCCAGCTGAATCAGCGCCAAATCCAATTTGTCACCGCTGAGCCAGCGCTTTGCAAAAGGAAGGCCGTTGTATGTATTGATTTGTTCCAAAACCTTTCGGACAAACGGCATTCTGGTTTGCTTCAGTTTGACCTGAGAATAAATTTCTTTGATGTGACCGTTGTCGATAAATCCTTCGCCGTCTGTTGCAAACGGTTCGATTGCGATTGTATCGCCTGCGCGCAGTTCCGCCCCGAATCCCGAATGTCTGACATTCGGAACAGACGGCTCGGCATGCGCCGTGTACTGCGCCAGCCCGTGACCCATCAGATTTCTGATCGGATTGAATCCGAGGCCGGTAATCGTATCCTCAACGGCCGCGCCGATTTGCTGCGTTGTCACGCCGGCTTTGACGGTGTCAAGCGCCGCTTTAAGTCCTTCTTCACTGGCTTTCACCAAATCGCCGTGCTTTCCCGACAAATCAATCGTCATCGCGCCGTCGGCAATGTAGCCGTCAACATGGACGCCAACATCCACTTTCACGACATCTTCGCCGAAAACACGCGTGTCATTCAAAAGCGGGGAATCATGGGCTGCGGCATCATTGAATGAGATATTTACCGGAAATGCCGATCCGTCGGCCAGCTCAAGGATGCGCTCGTCAATGAAGCGGGCGTATTCGTAAATATTCATTCCGATTTTGATTTTATCACGCGCTTCTTCCATAACCTGTTGATGAATTTTGCCTGCCGCTCTGTATTTGTCCAGAACTTCTTCCGTGTTGATTTGATTAATTTCCGGTTTTGTCATAATTGTAATTCCTGATATTGAAATGTAAATAAATTTGAATATAGATTGAAATAAATTTGAGTATAAATTATAAAAACGAATTAAATTGAATTAATTAAAATTTTTAAGATAATTCTAAAAGTCATTTTCTCTTATAAATTATATCTCAAAAATTTTCGGCAAGGTATTCAGATTCCTGCATCCGTCTTCCGTAATCACAATTGTGTCTTCAATCCGAATGCCTCCGATTTCCGGATAATAAAGTCCCGGCTCAATCGTAATCACGTTTCCAGGTTCCAAAATGTGCGGGTTGTCGGAAACCGACGGCGATTCGTGAATATCCAAACCGACGCCGTGACCCGTGGTATGAATAAATCCGACTTTTGAGCCGCTTCTGTATGTGTCGTATCCCGCTTCTTCCAAATAATCGCAAACAGCATTGTGAACCGCCGCGCAGGTAATGCCAGGCTTTGCCGTTTGAACACCGATTTCCTGTGCCCCTTTGACAACATCGTACATACGAATCAGCTCTTCGGAAACTTCTCCGCGGATAACGGTTCTTGTCATGTCTCCGAAATAACGGCTATATTTGTGCTGCGGGAAAATATCAATCACAATCGGATGATTTGCATAAAGCGAACCGTATGTTTTGGCGTGCGGGTCCGCGCTGTCGGGTCCGCAGGCAACAATCGTTTCATCATCGGCGCAATTATTTTCCATCAAAACACGCGCAATTTCCGAAAGAACCATTTTTCCGGTCAGCACCTGTCCGCCATAAACGAGTTTTCCGCTTCCCAAATCGTCAGGAGAGGATTTCTGAATCATTTCAATTGCTGCGCTCATCGCTTTTTCGGCGGCTTTCTGAGATTCGGCAATCTTTCCGATTTCTTCTGCTGTTTTGACAGAACGCGGTTTTTCAAACGGCGACTTCATTAAAACAACATCAATCCCTTCTTTTTGAAGCCTGTTGTAATAATAAGCCGGAAATTCATAAGAGACGGCAACCGTTTTTACATTCTTTTCCCCCGATATTTGTTTTAACACAAGCGTATACGCGAGATCTGCATCTTTTTGCGCTTTGACAAGATCACGATAATTGTAATCGGATGTCGTTTTTATTTTTTCATTCGGAACACGCGATTCGATATCTGCGCGTCCTTTTTCCATGTCCGAGACGAGCAATATTTCGTCGCCGTCTGCAGTGCGTAAATAAGAAAACGGGTCGGACGCCAAAAAACGCGTCGCGTAATAAATATCGCTGTCATGAATTGCGCCGTGCATCAAATAAGCATCGGCACCGGCATTTTTCAGTGCTTCCGAAATGTTTGCCGGCTCTGTTTTTTTCCTCGGCTGTTCTGTTATGTCAAGTTCTGAAATGTCTTCTAAAAGTGTCATGCTTTTAAAATAGGCGCCTGCCAATAAATATTTATTCAACCGGGCAAAGACCCAACCTTTTCAAAAACATCACTTTTTCAAAGGCACAATCTTTTCAAAGACATAAGTCATGATTTTGAATTTCCGGTCTTTTTTCGTTCGTTTCCAGCAGTTTTTGAAAATCTCTTAATTTCTTTTTGAGCAGATTTTTGTCAATGAGTTGAATTGTATATTCCGAAATCATTGTCGGCGATAAATTTCGATTCATTGCGTATTCGACAACTTCCTCTTCTTTTGTTGTGCAGAGAATCACACCGATGGCAGGGTTTTCATTTTGTTTTTTATATTCTTTGTCTAAAACTTCCAAATAAAAATTCATTTTTCCGAGATATTCCGGCTGAAATTTTCCAAGCTTTAATTCAAAAGCAACTAAACAATTCAATATGCGGTGGTAAAAAAGCAAATCAATATAAAAATCCGAGTTCCCGACCTGAATCCGAAACTCCTCACCGATGAACGAAAAATCTTTTCCGATTTCTAAAATAAAACTTTTCAAATTTTGAACAATAGCGTTTTTCAAATCTTTTTCAGAGTATATCTCCGGCAGATTCAAAAATTCTAAAACATAATTATCAAGAATCGGCGCGTTTTCAGCCGTTTTCAGCGATGCGGATTTAGAAAGCGTCACCCGTTCATAATAAGAACTTTCAATTTGGCGTTTCAGTTCTCTGGCCGAGTATTTCTCTCTGAGACATAAGCCGATATAAAATTCCTTCTCTTCTTTGCTTTTTGTGCTTGACAGTATAATCATGTGATTTGTCCAGCTGATTTGTGTCATCACTGCCGACACAAATTCATTTTCTTTATACGCCTCATAAAACTGGCGCATTCTGTATAAATTTCGTCGATCAAATCCTTTTAATTCAGGATACTGATTTTTAATTCTTTTAGAGGTTTCATCAATGAACGATTTTTCTCCGCCGGCTTCCAAAGTTTTCTCACTGAGATATTTTCCGACATTCCAATACAGTTGAATCAGTTCCGCATTGACGCTTTTAAGAACATTATATCGCGATTTTTCAACCATTTCCATAATTGCATAAATGTGCTTATCAATATCTATCATAAAAACCGAAAAAACAGTATCTGATTTAAGTTTTTTTAAAAAAATGAAAACAAATCAAAATCATATTTATTAAAATAAATTATATCAATTTGTTTTCAAACTCCAAATCTTTAATCCAAAGGCAGGAAACAAAAAATCCAATTTGTATCGGCAGCAGCGGCACAAACATTCCATACCGCAATTTTCTGCGAACTACAATTCCAAAATAATCGCCTAAGAATCAGATTGTGTCATCGCTGCCGACACAAATTCCATGCACCATTCTTCTTTTAAAATTTCAATTTCAATGACGAACCGCTCAAAAGTAGATTGTGTCATCACTGATGACACAAATTTCATGCGCCGTTCTTTTTCGTTTAAAATTTCAATTTCAATGACGAGAGGCTCAAAAATAGATTGTGTCATCACTGCTGACACAAATTCCATGCGCTGTTCTTCTTCATTTAAAATATCAATTCCAATGACGAGAGGCTCAAAAGTAGATCATGTCATCACTGCTGACACAAATTCCATGCACCATTCTTCTTTTAAAATTTCAATTTCAATGACGAACCGCTCAAAAGTAGATTGTGTCATCACTGATGACACAAATTTCATGCGCCGTTCTTTTTCGTTTAAAATTTCAA